>SLQN01000399.1 GCA_007131465.1 Paracoccaceae bacterium | reverse complement strand
GGGCGAAAAATGCTGTTGCATGACATTTCCCGAGGATCATCCCGCTGCTGCGCTGCGTGCCATGGCCGTGCTCAACGCGGCGCGAGGCTGATTTCAGGAAATTGCGTACGGCCCCGCAGGGGTGCATCGCGGCAGTTTCTCGGGCATTGTCATAAGGGCGTTACATGCACCTCCTTAGTGGTTCATGAGGTTCGTTCGTCCATTTGGAGTGCCAGAGGAATACAGAGGGTTTCATGTGCACATCCGCCTCCTCTTTTGCTGCTGTCTTGGTTCGAGCGCGCGGTTCGAGGCGTTGATCACAGGAGTGAAGGGGACATATTGCACTGCGATGGCCACACATTCGATGGCGCAGGTCGCGCAGTTGCCGGACGAAACGGGCTTCATGTATCCGGAACGATTGATCGCACACAAGGAAATACGGCACGATATTCGCCAACCAGTAGAAGTCGAGGACAAAAGACCATGTCACCGGGCGTTTTGGATAACACTCCGATGCAGGATGCGGCCATTACCGCAGTGTTTGCAGCCCTGCCGCAGCCTGTCTTGCTGATCGATGGGAACGGGATCGTCCATACCGCCAATCAGGCGGCGACCGAACTGTTTGGCGCGCGGGTAATCGGGGCGCAGATCCGCGCCTATCTGCGCCAGCCCGAAGTCGCGCTGATGCTGGAACAGGTGCTGGCCGGCGCGCCGGAAGGCAGCGCCACCTTCATCCACAGCTCCGGCAACCGCGACGCAATCTGGCGCGTCGTGGTCCGTACGGCACAGGGGGATATGCGTGTCCTGTCGCTCAGCGACGTCTCGGATGTCGAGGCCGCCGAGGCGCAGCGTCGTGATTTCGTCGCCAATGTCAGCCATGAATTGCGCTCTCCCCTGACCGTGCTGGCCGGGTTCATCGAAACCCTGCAAGGCCCGGCGGGCGAAGACCCTGCTGTGCGCGCGGAATTTCTGGACATCATGGCCGAACAGGCCGCCCGCATGAGCGGGCTTGTCGCGGACCTCCTGTCGCTTAGCCGGGTGGAATCTGTCGAGAAGATCAGACCGCGTCAGCCTGTCTCGATTGACATGGTGCTGAAGGCGACCTTGGCCGCGCTACGCCCGCAGATCGACGCAGCGCAGGTCAAGTTGGACTATTTTGTGCCCGACGACCTGCCCGAGGTTCCGGGCGATTATGACCAGCTTGTGCAAGTCTTTCACAATCTGGTCGAGAACGGGCTGAAATACGGCGCAAGCGGCGGGCGGCTGGAAATCTCGGCGCAGCAGATGCCCGGGCTGCCGGGGTTTGACGGGCCGGTGCTGCGCGTCAGCATCCGCGATTTCGGCGAAGGGATCGACCCGATTTGCATTCCACGGCTGACTGAACGATTCTACCGTGTCGATAAAGCCCGTTCGCGCGACAGCGGCGGAACCGGGCTGGGTCTGGCCATCGTCAAGCATATTCTCAGCCGCCATCGGGGCCGGCTGGTGATCCGGTCGCGCATTGGCGAGGGCGCGCGTTTTGAAGCCCTGCTGCCCTGCGTCTGATCCGCCCCCGGGTTTTTGTGAGGTTTCAGAAATCGGTCGGTGCGCCGCCTTCGGCCTTACGGCGCTGCACGAAATCCATCAGCGCCGCACGCCGGTCATCGGGCATTGGCGGCGGGATAAAGCCCGCGACGATCTGGCGGTAGATTCCATGCGCGCGGGTAATAGTATCGGTTGCGCCGTCCTTGTCCCAGGCTTCGTAGTTCCGCCAGTCCGACACGAAGGGCGCATGAAAGGCGGTCTCGTAGCGCTCCTGCGTGTGTCCCGCCCCGAAGAAATGCCCGCCCGCACCGACCTCGCGGATTGCGTTCAGCGCCAACGCATCCGGGCTGGTTTCAGTCAGCACCGGGTCGAAATAGCGCTGGATGATCTGCAACATCTCGCAATCCATCACGAATTTCTCGGGGCTGGCGATAAGCCCGCCTTCCAGCCATCCGGCCGCGTGATAGACGAGGTTGGACCCCGACTGCACTGCGGCCCAAAGGCTGTTGCAGGTTTCCCACATCGCCTGCGCATCGGGTATATTCGCGGTGCAGACGCCCGAAGACCGCAAGGGCAGCCGGTAGTGGCGCGCCAACTGGCCTGTCATCTGGGTCGCACGGATATATTCCGGCGTCCCGAATGCCGGCGCGCCGGAGCGCATGTCCACATTTGACGTGAAGGTTCCGATCGCCACGGGCGCGCCAGGGGCGGCAAACTGGATCAGGGCAATCGCGCTCAGCGCCTCGGCCAGCGATTGGGCAACAGCGCCCGCCAGCGTCACCGGCGCCATCGCGCCCGCCAGCGTGAAAGGGGTGACCACAACGGGCTGTCCGCGCCGCGCCAGACGCAACGCGCCGTCGATCATCGGAAAGTCGTGCCGCAGCGGCGAGACGGAGTTGATATTGGTATACATATGCGGCGCGGCGTCGAATTGCGCATGGCTCAGGCCCGCCGCCAGGCGCACCATCTCCATCGCGTCCTCGACCCGTTCGCGCCCCAGACTGTAGGCATGGACAACCTTGTCGGTCAGCAACAGTTTCTCGGAAATGCAGTCCAGATGGCGGATGCCGGGGTGAATGTCTATCGGCTCCACCGGATAGCCGCCTGCGACATGGATGCAGTTGAAGGTTTGCGTCAGCATCAGGAATTCGCGGAAGGTCTGGAAATCGCCCGTCCGCTTCCCGCGCACCATGTCCCAGCTTGACGGCGGAGAGGAGACATTGACGAAGGCCATATGCCCGTCCCCGATGCGCACGGCCCGGTCGGGGTTGCGCGGGGTGATGGTGAAGGCTTCGGGCGCAAGGGCCAGCATTGCCGTCACGAAATCGCCATCCATGCGGACATTCTGCCCGTCCACGATACAGCCCGCCTGCCGGAACAGCGCGAGCGCCTCGTCATTCAGGAACTCGATGCCGATCTCGGACAGGATATGCAGCGCGCCGCGATGGATCGCCTCGACGCCTTCGGGATAAAGCGGTTCGGTTGGCCGGTCAGTGTTGACCGGCACGCGCCACGGCATCTGGTTAAGGCGGAACACGTCCGTTCGCCGCGCATTGCCCCCGCGCCCCCCGGACCGGCGGCGCTTCTCGGTCGGGGCGATTTCGGTATCCATGGCCAGCCTCTTGCGCAAGTGACGTCCTTTCAGGCTAGGGGCGCGATGCGCAGTCTGGCAAGCGGAGTTAAGGAAACAGGCGCAGAGCGCCCAACGCCCGTTGCGCGTTCAGCGCAGCCCGGGGCAACCGGGCCGCCAGATGGCAGTAAACACCTAGATCGCCCGCAGATCGCGGACCCATTGGGCAGCTTCATGGGCATGAATTCCGGCCGCGCGGATATGCCCGTCAAAGCCCTGCGCAAGTTCGCGGATCAGGTTCTTGGACCGGATCAGCAGATAGACATCGCCTGCATAGACTGCCGCACGGGTATAGCCAAAGAGCGTCATGGGCGGGGCGAAGCGCGCGCGGCCATCGAACAGATACATGCGGAAGGCCGGGTAAAGTTCATCCACGGTGCGCGCGATATGGTCGATCTGGCGCTGCCGGATCGGGGCGGCAAGACCTTTCCAGACGCCGCAGCCAGCGGCGAATATCTCGAAGCTCTGGAACGGCATGCACATCTCGATATCGGCTTCGGGCGCGCGCGACAGGCGCAAACGGCGCTGGGTCTGGGCGTGCAGGCGGCGTTTCTCCTGATCCGAGGATCGTGCCTGAAAGCTGATGATCTCGGGCGTGCGCATCAGGTCTGGCAGCAGCGCGGGAACATAGCGGATTTTCTGCCCGGTGGCTTCTTCATGCCAGCGTTCCATCGCCGTGCGGCTTTCCTCGTCCAGCGCCGCTTCGGTTTCCACGGCATCGAAGCTTTGCGTGGTTGCGCCGCTGTCCTCGGACAGGCCCAGAAGCCAGTCGGTCGAGACCTGAAACTGCCCCGAAATCGCCAGCAGGGTTTCCGCCCGTGGCAGGCGCGGGTCCGGTCCGCTCAGGAGTTGCGACAGCGCCGAGCGGTCGATCCCGATAGCGCCCGCGAAGGCCGATTGCGTCAGCCCCGATTGCGCCAGAAGATGCATCAGGCGTTGGCGGAACAGGGCCGAGGATTCGCGTTTGCGCATGTTCACTTTCCAAGCCACATGTTTCCTGATGTAAGCATATTTTTTTGAACCCCGCAAATGGTTTGAAAAGTGACGTGAAGACTCGCATTGCAGCGCGCAGGCTTTGGCGGCACGCTTTGGTCAAACACATTCAGGGAGATGGTATTTGCGCCAGATCGAATGGCCGACCGTAGGTCTGATCTTGGCCTGTTACGGGCTCTGGGCGCTGGCCGGGGCCGTGATCTGGCCAGTATTCCCGCTTGTGGCCCTGGTGCTGATGGCGGTGATGTCGGCGCTGCATTCGTCGCTGGTGCATGAAAACCTGCATGGCCACCCGACCCGCAACCGGTGGGTGAACGAGGCACTGGTCGCGCCCTCGCTGTCGCTGATCTACCCTTATCGGCGCTACCGGAGCACGCATCTGGCCCATCACAACGATGCCCGCCTGACCGACCCGCTGGAAGACCCCGAAAGCTATTACAAGGCGCGCTGGCAGCATGATCGGATGCCGCGTTGGCTGCGCCAGGTGCTGGTGGTGAACAACACGATGATTGGCCGGATCGTGCTTGGCCCCGTGCTGGGGGCAGTCGGGTTTCTGGCGCAGGAAGCCCGGCTGATCGTGGCCCATGCGCGGGGTGTGCGGCGGGCCTGGGCGCTGCATCTGGTCGGGCTGCTGCCGGTGCTGGGGCTGGTCTGGGCCTTTGGGATTCCGCTGTGGCTGTATGTGCTGGCCGTGGTCTGGCCGTCCTTGTCGCTGATCTCGATCCGGACCTATGCCGAACATCGCTGGCACGATGCCCCCGAAGGCCGCACGATCATTGTCGAACGCTCGCCGCTGGCATGGCTGTTTCTCAACAACAACCTGCATATCGTGCACCATCAGACCCCTGCCGCGCCGTGGTATGACCTGCCGCGTCTTTATGCCCGCGACCGCGCGCAGTGGCAGGCGCTCAATCATGGTTATGTCTATCGCAACTACTGGCAGCTCTTTCGCGCCCATGCCCTGCGTCCCAAGGAACCCGTGCTGCATCCTGTTTTGCATCAGCACCCGGCCCCGCCGCCGCCGGATACCCAGCCCCCCGCGGCGACATCCCTGCGCGGCCAGACAGCATGAGCTTGCGCGCAACGCTTCCGATGTATGACTGGCCCGAAACGCGCGCGCAGGTGGACGCATTTTACGGCGCACTGCGCGCGCGCGTTCCCGAACTGCCTGCGACCCTGACCCGACCCACGACCGAAGCTGCGCTGCACGCCCTGTGGCGCGACCCGGCGCTGGTCTTGGGCCAGACCTGCTGGGGGCCGTTACAGGCGGGGCTGAGCGTCCATGTGCATGTGCTCGGCCAGCCTGATTACAGCGATGTGCCGGGCGGGCAGGGGGTGCGCTACCGCTCTGCGATCGTCATGCGCACGGGCGTTGCCTGCGCCGTGCCGGATCACGACGGGGCCAGCCTGCCGCACGGGCTGGCGCAAATGCGCGCCGCGATCAATGCGCCTGATTCGCTGTCCGGCTGCCTTGCGCTGGCGCAGGATATGGGGCAGCCCGAACTTGCGCACCGCGCCATCGTGACGGGCAGCCATCGTGGCTCGCTTTGCGCCGTGGCCGGGGCCGAGGCGGATTTTGCGGCCATCGACTGCCGGTCCTGGGCTATGGCGCTTGCTCATGAACCCGCCGCACAAGGGCTTGTCGTCGTCGGCTGGACCGCGCTGCGCCCCGGTCTGCCCTTCATCACATCCCGCGCCACCCCGCCGGACCTGCGCGCCCGGCTGGCCGATGCGCTGGTCGGGCTTGGCGCTGTTGCCCTGCCCCAGACCGAATTTCAGGAGGCCCCATGACCCAGACCTATCGCGCCATCGTCATCGGAGGGGGGGTCGTGGGCTGCTCGGTGCTTTATCACCTTGCCAAGGCCGGCTGGACCGATGTGGCCCTGATCGAACGTTCGGAACTGACTTCCGGCTCGACATGGCACGCGGCCGGGGGCTTTCATACCCTCAACGGCGATCCGAATGTGGCGCGGCTGCAGGCCTACACGATTTCGCTGTATGAGGAACTGGAGAAGATGACCGGCCAGTCCTGCGGCCTGCATCTGGTGGGCGGGGTGCAGATGGCCGACAGCCCCGAGCGGCTGGATTTCCTGCGCATGGCGCATGCCCGTGGGCGGTATCTGGGCATGGAGACCGAGATCATCACCCCCTCGGAAGCCAAGGCCATGTTCCCGCTGATGGACGAGAGCCATTTCGTCGGCGCGCTGTGGGACCCGGTCGAGGGGCATCTGGACCCCTCTGGCACGACCCATGCCTATGCCAAGGCGGCGCGGATGCTGGGGGCGACAATCGAATTGCGCAACCCGGTGAAGGAGTTGACGCAAGACCCGGATGGCATGTGGAATGTGATCACCGAAAACGGGACTTACCGGTGCGAGCATGTG
>SLQN01000042.1 GCA_007131465.1 Paracoccaceae bacterium | reverse complement strand
GATCTGGTGCGCAGTTATTCCGGTGCGCTTCTGGGGCTGAGCGATCAGGCCTGGGTCATCTTGCTGGTAATCATGGTGATCCTGCTGATTGCAGGCATGTTCATGGACCCTGTTACGGTCATGTTCATTGCGCTCCCGATCTTCCTGCCGGTCGCGCGCCAGATGGGCTGGGACCCGGTCTGGTTCGGCGTGCTGGTGATGGTCAATCTGGCCATCGGACTGATCACGCCGCCTGTGGGAATAAACCTGTATGTCGCTGCCAATGTGACGAAACTCGGCATCGAACGCGTCGCGCGCGGCACCATGCCGTTCCTGGTGGCCGCTTTGTTCGGCATTGTGGTCGTGGCGGCGGTTCCGCAAATGTCGCAAGTTCTGGTAAACTGGCTGCGCTGATGAAGGATGGACATGCATGAACGCCGCCGTCGAAGCAGAGGCCGCGCGCGGGAACGGTCTGACGATGGCACAGCTTGTTCTGGACAAGGGCTGGCGCATGGCCATGACAGATCGCGTTGCCCTTTCTCTGCTGGAGGCCGCAAAAGGCCCGGTGGGGCGCAACCCTCAATCTGTGATGTGTCCGTCCCCGAACGGAAAAGCATCCTGACCAGTCAGGTGGTGATCCGCGATCAGAAGGAACCGAGCGGCGCCGTTGTTAACCTCGTCGCGATATCCGGCTTTCGCGCCCGCGGTTCGCGCTGCACCTGCGGTTGAGCTCGGGAATGGGGTGTGCGTTCAAATGTCTTGGCGCCCGGCCCGACTACGCCAAGATGGCGCTGGCTGTGCGTTCGCCAGAAATCCACGCGGCCCATCACGACGCCCTGCTGCTTTACGGCCACGACACAGAATTTGAGAATTCACAAGCCATCGCTTTCCTGTGTTGGGACAAGTCCGGCTATCTCTCGGTTCTATAGGTGAGCTTCGGCATGGGCAGAGCACCTGCAACGCGCTGACGGTATTCTTCCTCCACCTTGGGGGCCGAATAGCGCAGCTGGCATTCAAACCTCGTGAGCTCCGCAGCATCGATCGGTGTTCTGGTCGCGGTGATCGCGACGCTGTTCGCCGAGACCTTTACCTTTCAGGTCTTTGCTGAGGATTTCGTGGCGGTCCGAGATGACGGCTTCCCATCGATCAAGTCCAGAACACCCTTGATCGACGGTGACTCTGTGGCGGGTTTGTTGGCGACCAGAAAGCCCCCAGCCTTAATATAGCTAGATAGGCGGGCAAGACGTGCTTGAGCGAACGTATGCAACTGTAGAAATCCGATGGCTTGACCTGCTCGGAAAATATCCGTTCCCAGCGATTGGCCAATGCAGTTGTTGTGAGCTTCGACCCGGCAGGCAAGGTTTTGAGACCCACCGAGGATGTCCGCCCAGTTTGCCGCACATGGAGTTTTGTCATCTCAGTTCCAAGTGTCTGCAAAACAACTCGCGGCCGCACGGCCTGCCCACAAAGCTTGCGCAACCCCGGCGCACCTTCGATCATCAGCCATTGGCCGAATGCCAATAATTCAGCATCCTCTTTGACTCGTCCGTCCGCCCGAACGGCGTCCGCAAGGGTCTTCGGCGTTCGAATGCCGGTGGAGGACATACCAGAATGCTCGGCCTTGAGGCGGATTGAGTGCAAGCTTTCTGTTGCGGACCTTGGCCGCCGGGCAAAGTCACGCTCAACACTACTTTGATCATGAAATCAGCGTTTAGATGGAAATGAGATTAAATTTTAATCAGAAGCCTCGACAAGGCCGTCGAGCCTGCGGTAAGATGTCGCAGCACACGATTTAAACGGCGCGACCTGTATGTCGCTGAAGGTGTCCGAAGATGCCCTTCTTTCGTGATCGTGCGGCGCTTGAAGTAGGGGCTGCGTTCGGTCGCCCCGAATTGAGGACCTCCCCCGAAGTTAGGTGGTGGAGGCCGGGAAATGGGAGAAAAATCAGTGGTAGCTTTCAGACTCAATGGAGAGGATGTCGACCTCGATGTCCCCAGCGATTCCACGCTCCTCTATGTGCTGGCATACGATGCCAATGCGTTGGGGCCGAAATACGGTTGTGGAAAGTCGCAATGTGGCTCCTGCACAGTTCTGATCGATGGGGATCCCGTCCGATCCTGTGATGTCCGTGTCTCGGCAGCGTCCGGAAGACATGTGACGACTTTGGCAGGATTGCGCGAAACCGACGGCACCCCCGGTCCGCTGCAGCGCGCGATGATCGCCGAGCAGGCCGCGCAGTGCGGCTTCTGCACTTCAGGCGCAATCATGCAGGCGCAGGCATTACTCGACCGGAACCCAAACCCGACCGAGTCCGAGGTGCGTTCCGCTTTGAACGAAATTCTCTGCCGTTGCGGCACCCAAAACCGTATCGTGCGAGCCGTCCTGCGCGCAGCAGAGGAGATGTAATATGAACAAGACACTATCAATGAGCCGCCGCGGATTTCTGACGAAGACAGGTTACCTGACAATCGCGTTCAGCGTGCCGCTTGGTATGAGCACCGAATTGGCCTATGCCGAAGACGCGCTTGCGGATGCGCATGGCGACCTTCGCTCAAATCCGATGCTCGATGCCTGGATCCGTGTAAACGCAGATGGCACCGTGAATCTGATGATCGGTAAGGTAGAACTTGGTCAGGGGATCGTTACTGCCTTTGCGCAAGTCGCCGCCGAGCATCTTGATGTCAATATCGAGCGTCTGGACATCCTGTCGGGTGATACCTTTCATGCGCCGGATCAGGGAACCACAGCCGGTTCTAACTCGATGCCCGCTGCCTACGGAGCTTTGAGGGTCGTCGCATCCGAAGTCCGTGCAGCGTTGTTGGAGCTTGCTGCTGAGGAACTGGGCGTTTCGTTTGATGATCTCACTGTCGAAGACGGCACCATAACCGGACCCAATGGCGAGCAAACCACCTACTGGGATCTGGTGGATGGAGAGACCCTGCATCGCCAGGCCACTGGCCACGTTCCAATCAAATCGCACGAGGCATTCCGCCTCATCGGTCAGCCTGTGCCCAGGCTCGACATTCCGGGCATGATGAACGGCGAGACAACCTTTCTTCATGATCTGCGTCCAGAGGGGATGCTCTTTGGTCAGGTTGTTCGACCGCCAACCTACAAGGCCCGACTTCTCGATGTGGACACTGCTGCCGCCGAAGCAATGCCTGGCGTGATGGAAGTTATCCGCAACGGCAGTTTTCTGGGTGTGGTCGCGGAACGCCAGGATCAGGCTTTGAATGCAGCCAATGCCTTGCGTCAAGCTGCTGATTGGGAGGTCGAATCCGACCTGCCGCGCAACGAGAACATGAAGGAGTGGCTTCTTTCTCAAGAAGCTATCGTCAGTAAAAAGAAAGACGAGCCGCGCGCGAACGGTCCAGAGCCCACTAAGGTGATCGAGGCAGAATACTATCGCCCCTATCATATGCATGGTTCGCTGGGCACATCGGCCGCAATCGCTACACTGGATAATGAAGGCGTAACCACCGTCCAAACTCACAGCCAGAGTGTCTACCCTACGGCCCGTGCGATTGCCGGGATGCTTGGTGTTGAGGACGACAAGGTTCACCTTCAGCACGTGCAGGGGTCCGGCTGCTATGGTCACAACATGGCTGACGATGCTGCAGCGGATGCCGCCCTTCTGGCTCAGGCGGTGCCTGGTCGTCCTGTGTTCATGCAATACACCCGTGAGGATGAGCATCGTTGGGAGCCTTACGGCTCAGCCATGGTGATCAAGACCCGCGCCGGGGTTGATGAGGACGGCAATGTGCTGGACTGGGATTTCGATGTCTGGTCAACTCCGCACGGGCTGCGGCCGGGTGGCAATCCTGCACGTCTGCTTCCCGCGCAGTATCTCGACCCACCTTTCGATGAGATCGGGATTCCGCAATCATCCGGTGGCCCCCCGAACTATAACACCGCGCGGAATGCAATCGCGGATTATGCCTTTCCGGGCCATGTCGTGACGGATCACTATATCCCCAAGGCACCGCTGCGCGTGTCCTCGACCCGAGGCCTCGGGGCCTATGCGAACATCTTCGCAGCTGAGTCATTCATGGACGAACTGGCGCTTGATGCGGGTGTTGATCCTGTCGAATACCGGCTTCACCATATGGAAGATCAGCGCGCCCGAGATTGCATCAACGCCGCAGCCGAAACCTTCGGTTGGGACAGCTATGAGGGTGGGAACAACCGCGGCAGGGGCTTCGCGTATGCGCGCTACAAGAACTATGCCGCCATGTCGGCCGTGGCTCTTGAAGTGGAAGTGAACCCGCGCAACGGACGCATCCGTGTCATTCGTGTCGTGACCGCAAGCGACGCGGGCGAAATTGTCAATCCTGATGGACTAAAGAACCAGATCGAAGGCGGTCTGATCCAGATGCTTAGCTGGACGTTGAAGGAGGAGGTCCGTTTTGATGACACACGGGTTCTGTCCGATGACTGGGCAAGCTATCCGATCCTGACATTCAACGAAGTCCCTCAGGTCGAGAATGTTCTGATCAATCGTCCGGGCGAGCCATATCTGGGTGCAGGCGAAACCCTCGTCGGTCAGGCAGGGGCGGCTGTCGCGAACGCGGTCTATGACGCAGTTGGTGTGCGGATGCGCGATTTGCCATTCACGCCCAGCCGCGTCCAGGATGCGATCCGAGGCTGAATAGCGTCGTCACACATCTCGAAGCGGGCCGGTGAGACAAAGCGTTTCACCGGCCCGAATGACGAGACCTGGTGCGATTCTTCCCATCGACACATGTCGAATAACCGAACTTATCGGATGCTGTAACCTATGAAAAAAATAACCTTGTTTATGAGCACTGTAGCTATCGCCATGGCTGCAGGGGCAGGCTTTTTCATGTGGGCGGAGCGTCATCCTGCCCTCTCACCGATTGAACCACCCGATCGAGACATGCTGGACCACGCCCTTGTTGAACAAGGTCAGATGCTGGCAGCGGCAGGCTATTGCAGCAGTTGTCACACGACGAGTTCATCTGAGCCATATTCAGGTGGTCGAGCGATGCAGACCCCCTTTGGGGTTGTGTATGCGACCAATATTTCGCCTGATCCCGAGAACGGTATCGGAACCTGGTCGGAAGAGGCCTTTCGCCGGGCAATGCATGAGGGCATCCGCAAGGATGGCGCATATCTCTATCCAGCCTTCCCGTATGACCATTTCACATTGATCACCGATGAAGATATTTCGGCACTTTACGCCTACTTCATGGCCCAGGAACCGATTCCGTCTCAACCGTTAGAAAACGAGCTTGGGTTTCCGTTCAATATTCGCACGCTGTTGGCCGGTTGGAACCTGCTGTATTTTGAACCGGGACGATTTGAGGCTGATCCAGAGCAGGATGACGACTGGAACCGAGGTGGATATCTGGTCGAGGCGCTTGGCCACTGCGGGGCCTGCCATACACCGCGCAACGCACTGGGTGGACCAAAGCTTGGCGAGAGATTTGCCGGTGCAAGGGTCGATGGCTGGTATGCGACCGGGATCGGCGCGCATTCACCCTCACCACTGCAATGGTCCGAATGGGGGATGGTAAATTACCTGATAGATGGTTGGGACAGAGATCACGGAGTTGCCGCAGGACCGATGACGCCTGTCGTCAATCACCTCGCATTGCTTCCGGAGGATGATATCTACGCAATGGCAGTTTATATTACTTCGTTTCAGGAAGATGATGACCGTGATCGCGATGCCATTCTTGCATTTGCCGAAGAGCGCGAATTTGAAAGTCAGACCATCCCGGAATCCGACTTTCTGGATGATCCGGCCTTGAGGCGCGGCCAAGAACGCTTCGCGAGTTCGTGCGCAGACTGTCACAGGAGAGTTTCCGAAACGGCCCCACTCGCACTTGCATCCTCGGTGTCAGGTCCTGATCCGATCAATTTGATCAATGTCACGATCGATGGAATCCGCCCGCCGGATGGAGTGCCTGAAAAGTCGATGCCCCGTTTCACGACGATGAGTGACGAGGAACTGCATGATTTGGTTTCCTTCATTCGCCATCACTTCACTGAAGAACCTGCCTGGGACAATATTAAAAGCGCGATCTCAATCGCGCGCGAAAACTTCTCGCGTTCTTCGGGCCGGTAACTTTAAAGCGGATCCACTACTGGGAGGTGGGAGGCGACCAAGCCGAAGGACACCAAGGCGGAGGTGCTGGACGGCATCGACTTCCCGGCCGCATTCGCCCGCTTTCAGGACCTTCTCTCGCGCTATGATGTAACCGCTCGATTGCCACCGCCTGCCTTGTGGTGGGCTGATGGCCTAAGACACGTGCATAGCGACGTCGTTTGCGACGTGTCTTATGCGGGGAGGGGTCATGCGGGGCGAAATTCTGGGGCATGTCCGTCAAGGTGGTGTAAATTACCGGATGGCCTGAGGTCATGATCAGGCGGCTTTCGTGGTTCTGCTGAGAATGGGGTTGATCATGGCGCGCTATCTGCGCCTGTTCGGGGCCTCTTCGATCCGCGCGCTTTTGGCGGATCGTGAGTTCGTCGGGGTGGAATGGATAAGTTTCCTGAACAAAAACAATGTGCCATATGTCAT
>SLQN01000172.1 GCA_007131465.1 Paracoccaceae bacterium | reverse complement strand
TGCAACAAGGACTTCTACTGCCGCAACGACGCCGACTGTGCGCGCATCGCGCGGCCCGATACGCGCTGCTTCCGCCCCCGCATCGCCGAGGGCGCCACACAGCGCGTCGCCGAGGGGCTCTGCATTGACGACGCCGGGACCGCCTGGTGCGGCCCCGGCGCAGACGACATCTGCCCCGAGGACTACTTCTGCTCGAGCGACAGCGACTGCTCGATGGGCAACACCTGCCTGAAGGAGGCGGGAGTAACCCAGGGCGTCTGTGTGGACACCTTCTTCGCGGTCTACGGACAGTGCTTCCGCGAGGAGACGGTGGCGTTCACCTGCAGCCGGGATGAGGACTGCGCCGGTGGGACTTGTCAGGACGACTGTGCGCGGCTGGTTTGCAGATGACGCCCCTCAATTTCGCCCCGCTGAAACAGTCAGCGAAACAGATAGAGAGGCCGCCGCCATCGACCGGGCTGCGCGCATGGTCCGTGGCAACATGCAGGTCTCGAACCTCCGGGGCAGCATGATCATTCAGGTCAGTTTCAGATCGGTTTCGCCAACACTTTCGGCGCAGGTCGCCAATGGGATCGCCGCGGCCTATATCGAAGATCAGCTTGAGGCGACCAACGAGGCGTCGCAACGCGCGATTGACTGGCTACGAGAGCGGACAGATCAGTTGCGCGAGCAGAGTGACCGCCTGTCGGGCCTTGCCGAACAGTTCAGGGCCGAGAACAATCTTCTTGGTGTTGATATCGACCGGCTGGCCGACGCCGAGTTCGAGCGTCTGACCCGCAACCTTGTCGATGCCCGCGCAGAGCTTGTCGAGATGGAGGCGCTGAGCCGTCGGCTTGATGCCATCGTGGCCAGCAACGACACGTCAGCAGTCGTGCGCGAAACCGCAAGCCAGGGCATCACCTCGGGGTTGCGGTCGCGGTATCTGGAAGTGGCGCGGTCCTACAACAACCTTTCGACAACGCTGGGCGAAGATCATGCGCAGACCCAGCGACGCCGCCAGGAATTGAACGATATCGAAGCAATGATGTTTGACGAGATCCGACGCAGCGCAGATCTTGTGCGCAACGATGTGATCGCGGCCCGCGAGCGTGTTGCAAGCCTGGTAGCTGCACAATCCGGTGCATCGCAGCGGGTTGGTGCGGATCAGGCCGTGCTGACCGAATTGCGGGAACTGGAACGCAACGCCGCGACTGTCAGTAGCCTGTATACGGGGTTTCTGCAACGGTATCAGGAAGCCCTGCAGCGCCAGGAGATACCGGTATCGTCCGGCCTGGTCCTGAATACCGCACGCCCCCCCGGTGCGCCGTTTGCGCCAAACCCCAGCCGGATTCTCGCCTTAAGCCTCTTTATGAGCTTCGCATTCGCAGGGGTCCTTGTTGTCTTCCGGGAATGGCGCGATGATTCCGTGCGCTCGGAGGACGATGTCCGCACCGAACTCGGGCTTGAGTATCTGGGGGCGCTCCCGATCCTCAAGGGGGTCTTGAGGTCGGTGCCGCAACAGGTGCCGGTGGATGATCGCGGCGCGGCCCGCCACCTGCATCTGGCAGAGATCCTGCGATATGGGGCAGACAATCCGCTTTCGAGCTTTGCCGAAACATTGCGAACCGGCAAGATGAGCATTGCGCTGCGCCATGGACAATCCGGGCAGTCGGGGCGGGCCGCAAAGATCGGGTTCGTCTCTTGCTCTCCGGCGGAAGGCAAGACGACCGTCTCTGCGAATTTTGCCAATCTGCTGGCGCAGCAAGGCGCGCGGGTCATGTTGATTGATGGCGATATGCGCAATCCCGGCCTGACGCGGTCGCTTGGGCGCAGTTTTGAAACGGGTCTGGCTGACGTCTTGATGGGCGATACGGACTGGCGCGAGCTATATCATGTGATTGACGAGACAGGATTGCACATCATCCCGAACAGCAAGGTCCGCGCCCCGCACACCGCAGAACTGATGGCCAGCAGGAACATGGCAAACCTGCTGTCGGATCTGAGCGAGGTCTATGACTTCGTCATCATCGATCTGCCGCCACTCGGGAATGTCGTCGATGGTCGGGCTGTGCTGGACAGGCTCGATGGGGTGTTCTTCATCGTGAAATGGGGCGCGACAAGTCCTGCCAGCGTCAAGCGGATCCTGCGGATGGACCCGCGCATCCGCGAAAAATGCTATGGGGTGTTCGTGAACCTGCTGAATCCGAAAAAGGCCCGTGCTTATGGTGCCTATCAGGGTTACCATTATGATCGCTCTTATTATCAGAATTGACTGTGACCGGGCGCTTGGTCTTTCAGTTGCCTGCCCTGACCATATCGTGGTGTCTTCGCCCTCTCCCGCCTGCCTCGAACACAACGAGGGACGACCACCACACTGATCCAGGGGACATGTCGCGGTGCTCACTCGCGCGGCGGCTTTGTGTCCGCTTGTCGTGTATGTTCGTGATTCCGGTGGCGCATGCAGCCCGACTGTGACAGAAATTCAGACCAACTTCGTCTCAACGCCGCAGCAGACCTTGCCAGTCGCGTGGCAGCCTGCCTGCGCGTGAAAGGCCAAAGACGCGGGCGATCGTCAGAAGAACGAGCCACAGATCCAGCTTTACCGTGCGGCGGCGCTGATAGATCAGATCAATCCGTGCCTTGCGCGGAACGCATAGACGCACATAAATCGAATCCGTTTCGTCTTCACTCTGTGCCCGTGCAAGCATGCGCTCTTCATGGGCCGCAAAGACAAGCGTGGCCAGCCCTGTCACACCGGGTCTGGAGCGCAGCACCTGCGCATAGATATCCGGAAAGCGTTCGACATATTCCGGCAAGGGCGGGCGCGGGCCCACAAGGCTGATATCGCCGCGCAGGATATTGAGCAATTGTGGCAGTTCATCCAGCCGCTTGCGGCGCAAGACCTGTCCTGCGCGGGTCACCCGCGCAGCCTTGTGCCCGCCCGAGACACCGCTGTCCGTATCGACAACCGTCATGCTGCGCAACTTCCACAATGTGAACCGGCGCTTGACGCTGTGCATCCGTTCACTGCCATAGAAAAGGGGGGGGCCTTGCGTTGCCCAGAGCCATGGAATCAGCACAGCAAGGATCAGCAACACCGAAGGCGCGAGAAGGGCGGCAAACAGAAGATCGAACAGGCGTTTCGACACTGTCATTTTGCGCGCCTCCCTCTGCCCCTGCTCATATTCATGTCTGCTTTCCAATCCGCGACGATGGCCCTTGCATCCGCGTCCGGAACCGGCACCAGTTGCGCCAGTCGTCGGACATCCAGCACAACCGTTTCCAGTGCTGCTGCCGGTGCAGGCTGCCATGCAACCTTCAAACCCGCAGCAAGGCACAGATCAGCCATGGCCACACCCCCTTGCAGGGCAAGGTTCAGGCGTTCGGGCAAAGGCGCGCCGACACAGGCGCGACGTATGAGGGCCTGCAGAACCGTGCTCATAGCATGCGGGCCGATATAAGACCGGACAGGCCCATGCCCGCTGTCGAACCGGTCCAGAATGCGGCGCGTCCCCATCTGGCCCAGCAGCGCATCAGCACCCGCGACATTGCCGATGCGCAACACGGTCGCGGCCACACGACTGCGGGCAGCCAGAGCAAGTGCCCTGTCTTCCATCTCCAGCTTTGCCAGCCCATAGGCTGAGCACGGGCAGGGCGTGTCACCTTCGCCAAGGGGTGCCGTCGATGCGCCGTAAACCGCAGCCGTAGAAGACAGCATCACATGGCGCGCCCCAAGCGCGCTGGCACAATTGACAGCCGCAAGCGCAAGTTGGGTATTAAGCGACAATTTCCCCTTGCCCGGAACAGTGCCGGCAAGACCAAGGACCAGATCCACAGGGTCATGTGTCGGTGGGCCGTCCAGCGGGTCGAAGATCACGGCCTCGCCTGTGCGCACCGGATCGCGCAGGGCGACGCGGTACTGCCAGACCGGGTGCAGCATTGCATCATTCCAGTGCCGCTGAAGCATCGCGCCAAGGCGCCCACTGGCCCCCAGAACCAGAATGCGCGCAGGGTGTTTCAAAGGTTGCTGACACTCCGTCCGAACCCGAGGAACGATCCGAACAGGCCAAGAACGCGTTGCGTGGTCACGGCCGGGGCCTGCGTGGCCAGAACAATATCGTCATCCAGGATCAGAAATTCATCGGCGCTGAACATGCCATCGGCAGAGGTCAGATCAAAACTGAACACAACACGCGTGTCTGGTGGCCCATCTGCGCGTTGGGTTTCGCGCGCGTCATAGCGGCGCAGGACCAGTATCCCGCGGGGATCCGCGCGCGTATCCGCAATCCCCCCCATCAGAGAGATGGCCCGCAGGGCGCTGACATCCTGTTCGTCAAAGCCGATGACCTCTTCGCGCTGCGACGCACCAAGTGCCTTGAAACTGCGCGGGTCCGCCTCGATCACAATCCGGTCGCCGCCGCGAATGGCAGGATCATGATGCGGCGTGTTCAGCACGAACTCCCACGACCGGCGAAACACCTGATTGCCCCGCGTGATCTGCACTTGCGGGTTCTTCAGTGACTGATCAATGCCGCCTGCTGCCGCGACGAGACTGGTCAGCGGCAGGTTGCGTTCATCAAGCGGGTAAGTGCCGGGACGGACGACCCCGCCAAGCATCTGGGCAGAATTCCGTCGACCTTCGCTGACCTCCATCTGCACCTGTGCCGAAGGTATGATCGCGGTCAGACTTTCCTGTAGCCGGTTGCGGGCGCGTTCGGCTGTCAGCCCGCCGACATGCACCTGATCGATATAGGGCAGGCTCACATGACCCGAGGCAGTCACCACCACGTTGGCAATATCGGCGAAAGGCGCCTCGGCAGTTGTGATCAGCGAGCTTTCCTCGGCGTCCCAGATGCGCAGCGAAAGGCGGTCCCCCGGTGCGAGAACCTGATCAGAGGGCACGGCCCCCCCCTGCGGCCAGTCCGTGAGCATCCGGCCATTGCGCGGGTTCCAGGCGGTATACAGGGCCAGCCGGCTGCGGGTGACGATTTCAAGCGTAAAATCCGCCCCGTCCGCATCCGGGCGGGCCACCACTTCGCGCTTGCTGGGCGCACCGCGCGCAACACTGCACCCGCTCATAGCCAGGGCCGCGACTCCGCCAAGAACCTGACGCCTGTTCAAGTCGACTGCCAATCCCTGCCCCTCAGTCCCCGACCTGCGCTCAGCGCTACTATTCCTATGGAAACAGAGCGGGGTCAATCCATCCTTGCGATCCCCTGTCGATTCCGGTGCAGCACGGCGTCTCAGGGCCAATGGTGCATTCGTCCGGAGGGCAAGACCCTGTGTCGCATCAGCGCCCGTCACCGACCACACGGAGCTTGGGCTCCGTTGGCTTTGAGACAGGTATGCCCGCACGGCCCTCGCGCCACATGAGATCGTGAATCTCCATATCTTCAGGCGCATACCCGATCGGCGCGCTCAGCAAGAGCCGGTGGACCTGCCCCAGATCGAATGCCGTGCAGGCGGCGTGAAGATCGTCCAGAAGCTTGTGCAGTTCGTGGGGCGGCATCACAAGCTCCGAGGCTGTCATGATGCGCGGATGCTCTGTGCCTGCAGGATCGTTGCTGATCAGCAACTCCTCATAAAGCTTCTCGCCGGGTTGCAGCCCTGTGATCTGGATGGGGATATCCTCGATGGGGCCTTCGGGCCGTCCGTCCTCGTCCAGCATGTAGGGCACAAGCCCGTGCAGCCGGATCATGGATCTCGCAAGGTCAAGAATGCGGACCGGTTCGCCCATATCCAGAACAAAGACATCGCCGCCGCGGGCCATGGCACCTGCCTGAATGACCAGTTGCGCGGCTTCCGTAATGGTCATGAAATACCGTGTCACATCGCGATGGGTAACCGTCACAGGGCCGCCACGTTCGATCTGGTCACGAAACCGGGGAATAACCGAGCCGGAAGACCCCAGCACATTGCCAAAGCGCACCATCGAAAAGACCGTGCCCTCACGCTGGTTCTGCGCCAACCCCTGACAGATCAGTTCTGCAAGCCGCTTGCTGACCCCCATGATATTGGTAGGGCGCACGGTCTTGTCGGTGGAGACGAGAATGAAATGCTCGACGCCGCATTCTGCGGACGCCTCGGCAATGACGCGCGTGCCGAAAACATTGTTGTGCAGCCCTTCGATGTTGTTTTCCTCGACCAGCGCAACATGCTTGTAGGCGGCGGCGTGATAGACTGTCTGCACATTGAAGCGGCGCAGGATCGCGCGCATCCGCCTTGGGTTCTGCACCGATCCCAGCACCGGCACGATCATGGCAGCTGCATCGCCCCATCTGTCGCGCAGGTCGGTCGCCAGTGTATAAAGCGCGAATTCCGAAACATCGAGCAAGACCAGAACCGCCGGGTCCTGAGCTATGATCTGTTCGCACAGTTCGGAACCGATGGAGCCGCCTGCGCCGGTTACCAGAACCGATTTACCAGAAATATTTCGCTGCATCAGCGACTTGCGGGGTGGCACAGGGTCGCGCCCCAGAAGTTCTTCGGGCATGATTGCGCGCAGATCCGTCAGCCGGGCGCGCCCGGCCACCACATCGCCCATGCCGGG
>SLQN01000001.1 GCA_007131465.1 Paracoccaceae bacterium | reverse complement strand
CGGTGCGGCGGCACTCCGCTTCTCCGCTATGCAAGGCCGGGCCTTGCAGGTGCAGCGCTGATCCTCTCCCCGGGTGCCGGTCTGCTCCGCCAGAGAAGCTAGCATGACACGGCCGCGCTTTGCAACCGGTTTCAAGGAAATTGGTGCTTCCAGATTGTCCCAACACTTCTTACAGTCACTGCGAGCACGCTGGGTGCAGGATGGATTTGGACAAAGACCCCTATGCGCCGAACTCTGAAAGACGTTGCAGACAAGGCGGGTGTGTCGCGATCCGCTGTGTCGCGGGCCTTTACCGAAGGGGCGTCCGTGTCGCCCGAAATGCGGCGCAAGGTCATGAAAGCGGCGCATGAACTGGGCTACAGCCCCAATGCGCTGGCGTCTTCCTTGACAACCGGTCGCACGAAACTGGTGGGGCTTGTGTCGAACAACTTCAGAAACCCGTTCTTTCTGGAAGTCTTCGATCTGTTCACCAAGGGATTGCAGGATGCGGGCTTGCGGCCCCTGCTGGTCAACCTCTCCAATGAAACCGAGCCGCAGGACTCGCTGCGTATGATGCAGCAATATTCGGTAGATGGGGTTATTCTGGCGTCCTCGACCTTGCCGGTGGGGTTCGCGCGGGCCTTCCGCGATGCCGGCTTGCCGATCGTGCATGCTTTCGGGCGGTTTTCGGGTCGGCCACAAGTGCATGTCGTAGGGATCGACAATGTGGAAGCCGGGCGCATGGCGGCGCGGACACTGGCCGCGCGCGGCTATCGCCGGGTGACGTTTCTGGCCGGCCCCGAAACGGCGACGACAACGCAGGACCGGTTGCAAGGCTTCCGCGAGGAAATGGCGCTGCACCCGCATATTGAAACCGATGTCGCCTTTGGTGCGGCCTATTCCTTTGTTGCCGGGCGCACGGCCATGCTGGAGCTGATCAAGCGCCCGATGGCAGAGGCGTATTTCTGCGGTGATGACGTGCTGTCCATCGGCGCGCTGAGCGCGCTGCGCGAAAACGGCATCCGGGTGCCCGAGGATGTAGGGATCATCGGCGTGAATGACATGGAAATGTCGTCCTGGGAACTGATCAACCTGACCACCATTCGCCAGCCCATCCGCCCGATGATCCGCTCGGCGGTCGATCTGATGGCGAGCATCCTTTATGACGAGGACGCGGTGCCCGAAGCGCGGCTGTTTTCCTGTGACATCGTCGAGCGCGGGACCCTGCGCCCCTGCCCGAAAGACTGACGCCTTCCGGGCCAGCGATTGTCAGCGCAGCATCGGCGGGCGCGCATCGACCCAGGTGCCACCGGCGCGCGCGGACGCGACACAGGCATGGACCGCCGCCATGGACCGCAACCCGTCTTCGGCGCTGGGCAGGCCATCGCGTGCTTCGCCCCGGATCGCGGCGGCAAGATCGACATAGATATTCGCCACTGCCAGCGGGAAGCCCTCGGGGTGGGCGATGGCCACGCGGCTCAGGCGTGCGGCCTCATCCGACAGGCCCGCTTCGCCCTTTTCCATGATCTGCGTGCGCCCACCCACGGGTGTGTAGAACACCTGATTGGGTTGTTCCGAGGCCCAGCGCATCCCGCCGGTTTCCCCAAAGACCTGAATGTCGAACCCGTGCTGGCGGCCGATCGCGACAGACGAGGTCCAGAGCCGCCCGACAGCCCCCCCCGACATGCGGAAATTCACCATCGCATCGTCTTCAAGCACCCGGCTGGAAATGGTCGAGGCGAAATCCGCCGAGACCTTTTCGACCTGATCGCCCGCTATGAAGCTGGCCATATGCAGCGCGTGGATCCCGCAATCGGCGAATTGCCCCGACACGCCTGCGAGGCTCGGGTCATAGCGCCAGCGCACGCGCGGATTGTCGGCATCGGTCGCGTCGCCATGATGGCCGTGGCTGAAATTCGTCACCACCAGCCGCACGCGACCGATTTGCCCGCTGCGCACCATTTCGCGCATTTCGCGCACCATGGGATAGGCGGAATAACAGTAATTCACCGCGCATATCTTGCTGCTGGCCCGCGCCACACGGACGATTTCCTCGCCCTCTTCCACGGTCATGGTCATTGGCTTTTCGCACAGCACATGAAATCCCGCTTCCAGAAACGCGCGGGTAATTTCGAAATGCGTGGAATTGGGGGTGGCCACGGTCACAAGCTCCACGCGGTCGGGGCGGTTGCGCTCGCCTTCCAGCATCTCGCGCCAGTTGCCATAGGCGCGGTCGGTGGGTACGCCCAGGCGCTGCGCGTAGTCCTTGCCGCGCGCGGGGTCAGCGTCCAGCGCGCCGGCGGCAAGGGTGAAATTGCCATCGGCCAGCGCGCCAAGGCGGTGGGCCGGCCCGATCTGGCTCCCCTCGCCACCGCCGATCATGCCCCAGTTCAGACGTGTCATGCGCGTTTTCCCTTTCAAAATCCGATGGAGGCCAGATAGGCCCGGTTGGCCTGCGCATCCGCGATGGGCGAGACATCGAGCGTCGGGTCACAATCCTGCTCGACCGTGCACCAGCCGTCAAAGCCCGCGTCCAGAAGCACCTGCCGGACGGCGGCGAAATCGACATCGCCCTTGCCCAGATTGCAGAAAATCCCCTGCCCGCAGGCCTCA
This sequence comes from Paracoccaceae bacterium, assembly GCA_007131465.1. Classification (GTDB taxonomy): domain Bacteria; phylum Pseudomonadota; class Alphaproteobacteria; order Rhodobacterales; family Rhodobacteraceae; genus Roseinatronobacter. The sequence continues at coordinate 4,004 of SLQN01000001.1, read as the reverse complement.
TAGAACCCTGTGCGGTTCTCAATGACGCTGGCTTTCACGCTCGGGTCGATATCCTTGAAATGCATATAGGATATGCGCCCGATATGGCGCTTCATGAAGGCCACCGGGTCGAACCCTGCATAGGAATGATGGCCAGTATCGAAACAGATCTTCAGGATGCTGTCATCGACCTCATCCAGCAGGCGTTCCAGTTCCGGCTCGAAATCCATGAAGCCGGCCGCATGGGCGTGGATGCCGACGGTCAGGCCGTAGTCTTCCGTGCCGATGCGCGCAATGGTGGCAATGCGGTCGCGGTAGGCCGCCCATTCGGCGGCGTCCATCTGCTCGGCCTCGCTCGCGCGGCCGGCTGTGGGCGCGCGGCGCGGGGAAATGGAATCGATCAGCACCAGATGTTTCGCGCCATGCGCAACCAGCGCGCGGCAGGTGCGGTGGGACGCGTCCAGCACGTCATCCCAGGATTGCGGGTCGTGGAACGCACGGAACACCACCCCACCGATCAGCGACAGGCCGAATTCGCCCAAAGCGTCTGACAGGATGGCCGGGTCTTCGGGCATGAAGCCCACCGGACCAAGTTCGATCCCACGATAGCCGGCGGCGGCACAATCCGACAGCACCTGCCGCCAGGGCGGGTTGCGCGGGTCATCGGCGAATTCCACACCCCAGGAACATGGGGCATTGCCTATTTCAATCGTCATGGTTCCTCCGGGGGATTGGGGTCAGATGGTTGCAACATCGACCCAGGTTTTCTGCTCGGACGCCTGAAGGGCGGCGGCAACGATGCGGTTGACCTCCATCCCGTCGCGGAATGTGGGCCAGACGGGCTGGCCGGTTTCGATCGCGCGCAGGAAATCGCGCGCCTCGATGATGATCTGGTCCTGATAGCCGGTGCCATGCCCCGGCCCCTGACAGAAGGGCAGGTAATCGGGGTGGTCTGGGCCTGTCAGGATCTTGGTAAAGCCGCGCGTCGCATCCGGGCCTTCCATCCGGTACAGCCAGAGCGCGTTCTGATCTTCCTGATCAAACCGGATCGCGCCCTTGGTGCCAGTGATTTCATAGGCATAGCCCATCTTGCGGCCGGTCGCGATACGGCTGAAATACATCTGCCCCATCACGCCATTGGCGAAGCGGCACATCATCTGGGCATGGTCGTCATTGGTCACGGTGCCGCCGGGGCGTTTCGAGTGCACGGTTTCGACCTCGGCGATCAGGCGATCAATCGGGCCGATCAGCGCCAGCGCGGCATTGATCATATGCGGGGCGAGATCGCCCATCGTGCCATTCGCGGCCCCGTGGGTACGCCAGGTCGCAGGCGCTGCCGGGTCGGCGAAGAAATCTTCCGTATGTTCGCCGCGAAACCAGGTGATGTCTCCGATCGCGCCATCGGCGATCAGTTTGCGGGCGAACTGGCTGGCGGGCGTGCGGATGTAGTTGAAGCCCGCCATGTTGGCGCAGCCCGAGGCTTCGGCCGCAGCGACCATGGCGCGACTGTCCGCCAGCGATGCGCCCAGGGGCTTTTCGCAAAAGACCGGCTTGCCCAGCGCGAAGGCGGCTTCCGCGATGGGGCGATGGGTTTCCTGCGGGGTCGCGATGATCACGGCGCCGACTTGCGGGTCATTCACGAGGGTGCGCCAGTCCGAGGTCGCGTGGGCAAAACCATAAGCCTGACGATAGCCTTCGGCGCTCTGTGCGCTGGAGGCGCAGACCATTTCCAGCCTTGGACGCAGCCGCGTTCCGAAGACCGCACCCACGGCGGCATGGGCGACAGCATGGGCCTTGCCCATATATCCGCCGCCAACGATTCCGATCCCGATTTCCTGCACCCTGCTGCTCCTCCCCAATGGTTGCGCGTGTCATGCAACCAGTTGCAAGCCTAACGCTGTCATTGCGCCACCGCAAGGGGCCGTACGATAGATCCATATGGCACAGGAGCCGATTACCGCTGACTTTGCATCTGCAGAAAGAATGTGTGTCCGGAGAAACCGTATCTGGGCGTGCCCCAATCTGTGACGACCCGTTCAGCAATTCTGGAACAGGGTGAAATCGGTTGCATAAAGCCGAAATCCTATTACAGTTTCGTGTCAGTGACTCGATGCACGCAAAGTCACTGGAATCCTAGGGAGGGAATCATGAGATCTGTTTTCAAGAAAGCGGTCGTGACCGCCGTTGCCGCAACGGCCATGATCAGCGCCAGCAGCGCAGTCGCGGAGGGGGAGCGTTACATTCTGGTCAGTCATGCGCCTGACAGTGACAGTTGGTGGAATACCATCCGGAACGGCCTTGCGCTGGCAGGCGAGCAGATGGATGTCACGGTCGAATACCGCAACCCGCCAACGGGCGATCTGGCGGATATGGCGCGGATCATCGAACAGGCCGCGGCCAGTGGCCCGAACGGAATTATCACCACATTGGCCGATCCCGACGTGCTGTCCGGCCCGATCCGCAATGCGGTCGATTCCGGCATCGATGTCATCATCATCAATTCCGGCACGCCCGAACAGGCGCGCGAAATCGGGGCGCTGATGTATGTCGGCCAGCCCGAATATGATGCAGGCTTTGCCGCGGGCCAGCGCGCCGCGGGCGATGGTATCAGCAGCTTTCTCTGCGTGAACCATTACATCGCGCAGCCCGCCTCGACCGAGCGGTGCCAGGGTTTCGCCGATGGACTGGGCGTCGAACTGGGCAACCAGATGATCGACAGCGGGCAGGACCCCTCCGAGATCCAGAACCGGGTGATGGCCTATCTCAACACCAATCCCGACACAGATGCGGTGCTGACGCTCGGGCCGACCTCGGCCGACCCGACGATCATGGCATTGCAGCAGATGGGTCTTGCCGGTGATCTGTATTTCGGCACGTTTGATCTGGGCGGCGATATCGTGCAGGCCATCCGCGACGGCGTGATCGAGTGGGGTATCGACCAGCAGCCCTTCCTGCAGGCCTATCTGCCGGTGATCGTGCTGGCGAATTACCACCGCTTCGGTGTGCTTCCGGGTAACAACATCAACTCCGGCCCCGGCTTCGTGACCGCTGATGCGCTGGATCTGGTGGCCGATCTGGCGGGCGAATACCGCTAGGCCGGATCTGCGGGCGGGGGCTGGCATCAGCGCCCGCCCGGATTGAATTTCCCGCATGAAGGAGGTGCACGATGTCCAGCACGGACACGCGCGTTGACGAACGCATCAAGGAAACATCAAAACTGCGCCGTGCGCTGATCCGGCCGGAGCTGGGGGCCATTGTCGGCACCATCGCGGTTTTTGCCTTCTTCATCATTTTCGCCGGCGACAGCGGCATGTTCAATGCGCAGGGCGTGCTGAACTGGTCCACGGTTTCGGCCCAGTTCGTGATAATCGCGGTTGGCGCCTGCATGTTGATGATCGCGGGTGAATTCGATCTGAGCGTAGGCTCGATGATCGGATTCGCGGGCATGTCCATCGCGCTGGTCTCGGTCACGCTGGGCTGGCCGGTCTGGGTGGCGATCCTGCTGACCTTCGCGCTGTGCATCGCCATTGGCGCGCTCAACGGCTATATCGTGGTGCGCACCGGCCTGCCCAGCTTCATCGTGACCCTGGCCTTCCTGTTCATCCTGCGCGGCTTCACGATCTTCTTTCCGCAACTGATCGAGCGGCGCACCATCATCGGCGGCATTTCCGAAGTGGCGCAGGGCGACTGGCTGGCGCCTGTCTTCGGGGGCAAGATCGGCGGCTGGTTCTTTGACTGGCTGGCGAGCCAGGGCTTGATCGGCGTGTTCGAGCGCGGCACCCGCGCGGGTGAGCCGATCGTGAACGGCATCCCGATGCTGATCATCTGGGCGCTGGGGCTGATGGTCGTGGCACATATCGTGCTGACGCGCACACGCTTCGGTAACTGGATCTTCGCCTCGGGTGGGGATGCGCAGGCCGCACGCTATGTTGGCGTGCCGGTTGACCGCGTGAAGATCCTGATGTTCATGTTCACGGCCTTCTGCGCGACGGTCTTCGCCACCTGTCAGGTGATGGAATTCGGAT
>SLQN01000311.1 GCA_007131465.1 Paracoccaceae bacterium | reverse complement strand
GGCTTCACCATCGCCGCCAACACATCCGATGCCGATGCCGAGGCAAGCTTTCTGGCCATGCTCAACGGCATCACCCCCGAACGGGTGGCCGCGAATTCCGAACTGGCCGTGTGGCTGGGCGAAGGCTACACGCCCACACCCGCCTCTGCCGGGGTGATTGCCAGCGCACAGGCCGGTGCCGCGCCCTACCCGATGACACCCTTTATGGGGCTGATGCACACCGCTCTGGGCGACAATCTTGCCGGGTTCCTGCAAGGCAATGCCAGCGCCGAGGAAACGCTGGAGACGATCGAGGCCGCCTATACCACGGCTGCCCGCGCGCAAGGCTTCCTGAACTGAGCCTGTCACGGGCGGCCCATGCGGCCGCCCGCCCGAACTGAATGCAGCGCCAACCGGACAGGATGGAACAGCCGCGATGAAACACCGCACCTTCTTCTGGTTCATCTTCCCTTCGGCGCTGGCGATGATCCTGTTCATTGCGCTGCCGGTCGTGTCGGTCTTCATCCAGTCGCTGCATGTCGAACATGAACAGGTCCTGCGCACGGTCGAGAATTGCGGCCCCTTCGGCTGCACGCAGGAAACCGTGGTGGACCGCGCCGCGACACAGGAATTGCGTGACGCCAAACCACTGGGGCGCTTTGCGGGCCTGAGCAATTACACCGACCGCAACCATCTGGCCTTCAGCGAACTGGGCGTGATGTGGGACCGGTCGGACAGTTTCGCCGACTTCACCCGCCGCGCCATGACCCTGCCCTTCTGGCGCGCGATGGCCTTCACGCTGACCTTCACCTTCGTCGTGACACCGCTGGTGCTGACCCTGGGCCTGGCCATCGCGCTTGGCGTCAATTCGCTGCCCCGCGTCTTTCGCGGGCCAACCATCTTCGTGTCGCTGCTGCCCATGATCGTGACGCCGCTGATCGGGTCGCTGATCCTGTTCTGGATGGTGGACAGTCGCGGCGTGCTGGGCGCAGGGCTGCAAACGCTGATGAACGATCCGACCCTGTCGCTCAAGGCCTCGCCCACGCTGACCTGGATCATGCTGATGGTCTATGGCGTCTGGTCATCCGCGCCCTTTGCCTTCATCGTGTTCTATGCAGGCCTTCAGACCGTGCCCGAAGAACCGCTGGAGGCGGCTATGATCGACGGGGCCAACCGCTGGCAGCGCATCCGCTATGTGGTGATCCCGCATCTGATGCCGCTGGCGGTCTTCATCACGCTGATGCAGCTTATGGACAATTTCCGCGTGTTCGAGCCGATCGTGGGCTTTCAGGCGCAGGCGCAGGCGACCTCGCTCAGCTACAACATCTTCAACTACCTGCGCGGCGATGCGGCGCAATTCGGGGCTGCTGCCACGACATCGATGCTGACCATCCTTGGTGTCGTGGTCCTGCTTACGCCGGTGCTGATCCGCACATGGCGCGATTTCAACCGCAAACGGAGCTGACAGCATGGCCGCAACACACCGCCGCTCGCCCCTACTGGTGACAGTCTCGACTGCGCTGGTGCTCCTGTGGGTCGTGATCGCCGCCTTCCCGTTCCTGTGGACGCTCTGGGGCTCGTTCAAGGTGCAGGCGGATTTCTTCAGCCTTGCCGACTGGCGCAATGCGCTGCGCGGCACCTTCACGATGGCCCAGACCGGCAGCGCCTTCACAGGGCAGGGCTATGAAGGGGCCTGGGTGCAGGAAGAATTCTGGCGCGCGGCGATGAACACCATGATCGTGGTGGTCTGCGTGGTGATCATCTCGCTCACCTTCGGCACGCTGGGCGGGTATGCGCTGGCGCGCTCGGGGTTTCGCTATACGTTCTGGCTGCTGATGATCGCGCTGGTGTTTCGCGCCATGCCGCATATCACGCTGGTTTCGGGCTATCTGCTGCCGTTTTTCCAGTGGAATGTCTGGGGCCATCTGCCGACCGCCATCATCGTTCTGGTGGCGATAAACCAGCCCTTTACGCTGTGGATGCTGCATTCCTTCTTCCTCAACATCCCCAAGGATCTTGACGAATCCGCGATGGTGGATGGCTGCACACGGTTTCAGGCCTTCCGCCATGTCATCGTGCCCGTCATGTGGCCCGGCGTCATCACCACGGGCCTGTTCAGCTTCCTGCTGGCCTATAATGATTTCGCCGTGACCGCGATGCTGCTCAGCCAGCAGAACCAGACCATGATCCCGAAAATCGCCTCCTTCCTTGGCTCCACCCAGGTTGAAGGCAATGTCATGTTCGCCGTCGCGGCTGTCATCTCGGCCACAGCGCCCCTGTTCGTGCTGATCCTGTTCTTCCAGCGCCAGATCGTCTCTGGCCTGACCGCAGGGGCTGTCAAGGGCTGACCCTTGCCCCTTCATCCTGACCCGGATATCCCAAAGGTCCGGGGGCAAGACCCCCGGCCTCGCATTCTCTCGCAGGCGCACGCAATGAGTTTCCAGACCGAAAAAGCCCTTGTCCGCGCCCATCATGCGGCGCTGAAGGACGCGACATCCGAAACAGTCGCGGGCGCACTTGCCCGGCATACAAGCCCCGACTGGCACTGGCGCGGCATGCATCCCTGGCACGAACAGCAGGGGGCCGAGGCCGTGGCGACCGCCTTCTGGCAGCCCTTCCTGCGCGCCATGTCGCGCGTGCAGCGGCGCGAGGATATCTTCTTCGCGGGCCGCAACCAGATCGACGGGTTCACCTCGACCTGGGTCGTCTCGATGGGCCATCTGATGGCGCTGTTCGCTGCGCCCTTCCTCACGCTGCGGCCCACGCGGCGCATCGTGATGCTGCGCTATGCGGAATTTCACCGCGTCGAGGGCGGCCAGATCGTCGAGACGGCCTTTTTCTGCGACCTCTTGCACCTGATGCGTCAGGCCGGGCAACACCCCCTGCCCGCGCAGACCGGCGCGCATCTGGTCCAGCCGGGGCCTGCCACGCATGACGGGCTTTTGCATCAAAAGGTGCCAGAGGCCGAAGGCGCGCAGACCCTAGATCTGATCTGCCGCATGATCGGCGCGATCAATGACCATCGCCAGTTCTCCGGCCCTGAAGAGGAGTTGGCGCAGCACTGGCATGACGACATGATCTGGTGGGGCCCGGAAGGCATTGGCGCGGCTTTCACCATCGCGGCTTACATCGAACAGCACCAGCGCCCCTTCCGCACCCAGTTGAAGGACCGGGCCTTCAACGGCCATGTCGCGCGGCTGGCCGAAGGCAGTTACGGGGGCTTTTTCGGCTGGCCCAATCTGTCGCTGACCCCAACCGGCGGTTATCTGGGACTGCCCGCAGGCCCGCGCGCCGATATGCGCGTTGTGGATATCTACCGCCGGGACGGTGACAGGCTGGCGGAAAACTGGATCTTCATTGACATGCTGCATTTCCTGAACATGCAGGGGCTGGATGTGCTGGCGCGACAAAGCTCCCTTGGCTGAGGACGCTGATCACCAGTTCCACACGGCAGAGGTCACAGCTATGCCCCCCCTTGCCGGACCCTTGCCGATGCGGCACAGTGCCGGGATGAGGATGCAAAGAGGCGTTGGAAAGCGCACGCTGGGTCTGGCTCTGGTCCTGGGGCTGGCGCATACATATTTGCTGGCGGATATCGTCTTGCCCGATCCCGTCACCAATGCCGATTTCGCGGACCATCCGCCAGACCTTGTGCGCCTTGGCTGGCACCTGTTCTATGACCCGATCCTCTCGGGCAACCGCGAGGTGGCATGTGCGACCTGCCACCACCCTGCCTTCGGCACATCCGACGGGGTCTCTCTGGGCTTGGGCGATGGCGGCATCGGCCTTGGCCCGGCGCGTGTGCCCGACCCGGAGAATCTGCCCGAACAGCGCATCCCCCGCAATTCGCCTGCGCTGTGGAACCTTGGCGCGCAGGAATTTACCCGCATGTTCCATGATGGCCGCATCGAGGTGGACCTGTCGCGCGCGGGCGGCCTGCGCACGCCTCTGGAAGGCGACATGATGGCGGGGTTCGCCTCGCTTCTGTCGGCGCAGAACATGTTTCCGGTGCTCAGCCCCGACGAGATGGCAGGCCACTACAGCGAGAACGAAATTGCACAGGCCGTCCGGCAGGGCCGGATCACAGGCGCGGGCGGGGCATGGGACCTGATCGCGGACCGGGTGCGCGCAATCCCCGATTACGCGGCCCGCTTCATCGCGCTGCACGACCACATCGCCACGCCCGAGGATATCGCCTTCACCGATATTTCGGACGCCATCGCGGCCTTTGTCGCGGTCGAGTTCCGGTCCGATACCAGCCCGTTTGACGCCTTTTTGCGCGGGCAGACGGATTTGCCGGAGGACGCGATGCGCGGGCTGCAACTGTTCTATGGCCGCGCCACCTGCGCGGGCTGTCATTCCGGCCCGTTCCAGACCGACCACGAATTTCACGCGCGCGGCGTGCCGCAACTGGGGCCGGGCAAGGCCGCGCGGTTTGAATCGCACCGCCGCGATACCGGGCGCATGCGGGTGACCGGGCGCGAAGCGGATGCCTTCGCCTTCCGCACCCCATCCCTGCGCAATGTCGCGCAGACGCAACCTTATGGGCATGCAGGCGCGCATGCCGCGCTTGACGCGTTCATCCGCGATCACGCCGATCCGGTGGCGGCACTTTCGCGCTATGACCGCACACAGGCCATTCTGCCCGATCTGGGGGGCGAGGATTGGCGGATCATGGACGACCCGGCCGAAGTCGCCGCCATTGCCGCCGCCGTCCAGACCCCGCCGATCCCGCTCAGCGATAGCGACATCGCCGATCTGGTGGCCTTTCTGCACATGCTCAGCGACCCGCCAGCGCTTGCCGGTCGGCTGGCCGTCCCGCCCGCTGTGCCCAGCGGGCTGGACGTGCCCAACCCGTGACGGGATGCCGGGCTGCGGATATGGCCCGTGCTGTCGGCGGGCCGGGGACTGCCGGTCCCACGCTGGACAGTTTCACTTTATACAGGCGGCATATTCCGATACCAAAGGCGTGCAATGACGCTGGCCATGATCGGCAGGCCGCAGGACGGCCCGCCGATAGCGCGGCGTCACGCCATGCCTCAGTCCAGGCGCAATGTGACGACCTGATTGACCGTATCAACACTGTGGCGGCTCTGCTGCCCGTCGGGCCAGACAACATGCACGTCCGCGCGCGCCGCCTCCCCCAGCCCGAAATGCAGCGGGACCATCTGCCCGCCGGCATGGCCGCCGCCAATCGTGATCTCCTGCCATTGCGTGCCCGCCGTCGTGACAACACTTACCCGCGCCCCGATTGCGAAACGGTTCGGGCCGCCACCGCGCAGATCGACCGCCAGCCAGTTGCCCACGCCTTCGGTCTCATTGCGATACAGGCGTGCGGGCGCGCGCCGGTTGACGACCACCAGATCCAGCCGCCCGTCACCATCCAGATCGACCAGCGCCGCGCCGCGCGACCGTGCCATATCGGCCAGCCCCGCCCGATGCGCCATTTCGGTAAAGCTGCCATCCGCCGCCTGCATCAGCAGGTTGTTCGGGTCAGCCATGGCCAGATCGGGCATCTGATCGACATTGCCCTTGGCCACGAACAGGTCCGCACGGCCATTATTGTTCACATCGCCCCATTGCGCATGCCATCCGGTCGAGGGACGGCCATCATCCCCCGCAAAAGGCCGGTGCGCCGTGTGGCCCATGCTGAACGGCGCGGGCTGGTAGGTTCCGTCAGGCTGGGCCAGTTGCAGCACCTGATCGGCCATCGAGGTCAGATAGACATCGGCCAGACCGTTGCCGGTAATATCGCGGCTGGCAATCCCCATGCCCCAGAGCATCAGCTCCGGCCAGCCATCTTCGGCCCCGAGAAAGCGTTCCTCCGCGATATCCCACATCTGTTCATATCCGCCGCGCACATAGTAATGCCGGTCATTGGACAGGCGCAGCGTGGGCCGGTCGCGCGCATCGCGCGCCGCCAGCGCCGACAAGGGACAAAACCCCGGCCCGAAAGGCGCGGAGGTCCAGCCGCGCGCATCCGGGTGCAGGATCTGGTTGTCATCGCAGGCAAAAAACGGGCCGTCCGGGGCGTCGCGGTCCACATAATTGCCGACAAACAGGCTTGGCCGCGCAGCGCCCGGTTCCCACCATGCGCTAAAGGCCGTGGACCACGCAGCGCCCGGATCAATGCCCAAAGCCTCGGTGGCCTCCTCGAACCGGCACGCCCCGAGCCCGCGCAGCACCACGTTCGGCCCGACGCGCAGCACGAACAGATCCAGCACCCCGTCGCCATCCAGATCCAGCGGATAGGCCCCGGTGACACCCGTCAGACCCATGTCGACCGCGTCAAACACCATCCCGCCCCGGTTGCGCAGCAGCACCGCCGGGTCCGTGCCCCCGGCCAGAAACAGATCGGGCAGGCCGTTATCGCTGCAATCAAACGCCGCCACGCCGCCGCCCACGAAATGCTCCCACCCGCCAGAGTAATGATGCGCAGGGATGGCAGCACGCATGTCGGTGAAGCGGGGCGCTTGCGGCTGGGCCGGGGTCGCCGCGAGCAGCAGGGCCATCAGCAACGCGCGCCTCACGCGGCAGTCCCGCGCGCGGCGTTGCGGCCCAGCAGCGTTTCGGTCAGCGTGCCCAGTGCCAGCGCAACCGCACCCTGCGCCCAGACCAGATCGCCCCAGGCGTGAATTTCCACACGCGCGGGCGGGCGCGCGCC
>SLQN01000130.1 GCA_007131465.1 Paracoccaceae bacterium | reverse complement strand
CCAGATGTTTAATGTCGCGTTGACTGAGCGGTGCCTCTGCCCTTGAGAATGCGGAGGATTTTCTTATATTTCTCGCGATCCTCCGGAGAGATGCGATGCCCTATGACCCGCCCCTGAATTCGCTTGGCATCGCCAAGCCCCCGGCCGAGACGCGGGTTGTCGTCGCGATGTCCGGTGGCGTGGACAGTTCGGTCGTGGCCGCCGAACTGGCAGCCGAGGGCTATGACGTGGTCGGCGTGACCTTGCAACTATATGACCATGGCGCGGCGTTGGCGAAGAAAGGGGCTTGCTGCGCCGGTCGTGACATCCACGATGCGCGCCGCGTGGCCGAGGCAATGGGCTTTCCGCACTACGTTCTGGATTATGAATCGCATTTCCGCGATTCGGTGATTGATGACTTCGCCGACGCCTATCTGGCGGGTGCGACCCCAGTCCCCTGCATTCGCTGCAATGAACGCGTGAAGTTCCGCGACCTTCTGGAAACCGCGCGCGATCTGGGCGCGGATTGCATGGCGACCGGGCATTACATCCAGCGCAAGATGGGGCTGCAAGGGCCGGAACTGCATGTCGCAGCCGACCCCGTGCGCGACCAGAGTTATTTCCTGTTCTCGACCACGCGCGCACAACTCGACTATCTGCGCTTTCCTCTGGGCCATCTGGCAACCAAGGCTGAAACCCGCGCACTGGCTGCGCGGCACGGGCTGAGTGTGGCCGACAAGCCCGACAGCCAGGATATCTGTTTCGTGCCAGACGGAAATTATGCACGCGTTATCGAGAAACTGCGCCCGGGTGCGGCCGACCCCGGCGAGATTGTCGATCTGGAAGGCCGCGTGCTGGGCGCGCACCGGGGCGTCATTCATTATACGATCGGCCAACGCAAGGGGCTGGGCATCGGGGGACTGGCCGACCCGCTATATGTTGTGCGGCTGGATCCGGAGGCGCGCCGCGTGATCGTGGGACCCAAGGCCGCGCTGGCCACGCGGACCGTGCCAGTGCGTGAAATCAACTGGCTGGGCGATGCCCCTTTCGGGTCGCGCCCGGAATGGGAACTGGAGGTCAAGCTGCGCTCGACCCGCCCGCCCGCGCCCGCGATTATCCGGCCCTTGTCGGATACCGAGGCCGAAGTCGAATTGCTGACACCCGAAGAAGGGGTCAGCCCCGGCCAGGCCTGCGTCTTCTATGCGCCAGATGGCGCGCGCGTGCTTGGCGGTGGCTGGATCTGGAAGGGCCGCGCCTGACGTGGCCCGCCCTGGCCTTTGGGCTTGCGGCCAGTTCATCCCCCGGCCTATCTGGGACAGCATGGAACGGTAAGGGACAAGGCAGGATGAAGCCACTGGTGATGAGTTGTGGCGACCCGTCCGGGATTGGCCCGGAGATTGCCGTGCGGGCGCGCAAGGCGCTTGGGCGGGATAATCCCTTTTGCTGGATCGGCGACCCGGCGCATCTGCCTGCGGGGACGCAATGGCAGGAAATCGACACCCCGGCAGCGGCGGATACTGTGCCTGCCGATTCGCTGCCGGTCCTGCCGCACCCGTTCCCGGCACAAGCCCGACATGGCGCCCCGGACCCCGCGAATGCGCCTGCGATCATTGCCTGCATTGCGCGCGGCGTCGCGCTGGTGCAGGCAGGCGCGGCGTCGGGGCTGGTGACCTGCCCCATCAACAAGGCCGCGCTGAAGGCGGGCGCGGGCTTCGCCTTTCCCGGCCATACCGAGTATCTGGCAGACCTTGCTGGCGGTGTGCCTGTCGTGATGATGCTGGCCTGCGAGCAGTTGCGGGTTGTGCCTGTGACGATCCATATTCCCCTTGCCCACGTCGCGCGCGCTTTGACGCCCGCGCTGCTGGAACAGAGCCTGCGCATCACCCATGCCGGATTGCAGCGCGATTTCGGGATTGCCGCGCCGCGTCTTGCCGTTGCGGGGCTGAACCCGCATGCAGGCGAAAGCGGCACGATGGGCGCGGAGGAGCAAGATACAATAGCGCCTGTCCTGGCGCGCCTGCGGGCCGAGGGGATGGCACTGACAGGCCCCCTGCCCGCCGATACGATGTTCCATCCCGCCGCTCGCGCGCAGTATGACGCGGCGGTCTGCATGTATCACGATCAGGCGCTGATCCCGATCAAGACAATCGATTTCGCAGGCGGCGTGAACGTGACACTGGGCCTGCCGTTCATCCGCACCTCGCCCGATCACGGCACCGCCTATGATATTGCGGGCAAGGGCGTAGCCGACCCGTCCTCGCTGATTGCGGCGCTGCGGATGGCAGCTGATATGGCCGGGCGGCGCGGATGATCGACAGCCTACCCCCCCTGCGCGACGTGATCCGCAGCCATGACTTGCGCGCGAAGAAAAGCTTCGGGCAGAATTTCCTGCTGGATCTGAACCTGACGGCGCGCATCGCGCGCGCAGCGGGTGATCTGCGGGGGGCCGATGTGCTGGAAGTCGGCCCCGGCCCCGGCGGGCTGACGCGCGGGCTGCTGGCGGAAGGGGCGCGGCGTGTGCTGGCGATTGAAAAGGACACCCGGTGCCTGCCTGCGCTGGCCGAGATTTCCACCGCCTATCCGGGCCGATTGCAGGTCATCGCCGGGGACGCTTTGGCCCTTGATCCGCTGGAGCATCTGACGCCCCCGGTCAAGGTTGTCTCCAACCTGCCCTACAATGTCGGGACCGAACTTCTGATCCGCTGGATGACGCCCGCGACATGGCCGCCCTTCTGGGACAGCCTGACGTTGATGTTCCAGCGTGAAGTGGCCGAACGGATCGTGGCGCGTCCCGGAGCAAAGGCCTATGGGCGGCTCGCGCTGATGGTGCAGTGGCGCGCGAATCCGCAGATCGTGCTGAGCCTGCCGCCCGAAGCCTTCACCCCGCCGCCCAAGGTCAGTTCTGCCGTGGTCCATATCACCCGGCTGGCCGCACCGCGCTTCCCGGCGGATGCCGCGACGCTGGAACGTGTGGTTGCGGCTGGATTTAACCAGCGCCGCAAGATGCTGCGCGCGGCCTTGCGTGGTCTGCATCCGCAGATCGAAGCCATGCTGCTTGCCGCAGGGATTGCGCCCACGGCCCGTGCCGAGGAAATCGGACTGGAGGCCTGGTGCAGGCTGGCGCGGGCGCTGAAGGGCGATAGCAGGTGACAGCGGGGCGTCAGTTCGCTTCTGTCGGAGTAGAGCGTTTTGGGGGCGAATAGCGCTTGAACTCGGCCTCCAGCCAGCTTGCGGCACACTGATCCAGATCGGCAAGTTTGCGCAACAGTGTCATCCGCGTGCGGGCCGAATGCCGCAACATGATCCGCCGCGCGACGGACCCTATGCCGCGCGGGCTTTTGACAAAATCATCATCCGAAATCAGGCTGGCGACCGGGCTTCCCATGACCAGCAGGGCAGAATAGCCCCCAACCGCATGATAAAGCGCCGCGATACAGTCGTCGCGTGTTTCGGGACATTGGCTGTCGCAGGCAAACCGCAAGGGCGCTGCGAGTTGGTCGATGGCAAGCCAGTCTCGCGTTTGCGTCACTGAAAGCGGTGGACCGACAAGCGCCTGAAGGGGATGATTCTGAGGCAGATGGGCCAAGTCAGCCGGGGTGACCACCCTGTCTTCGGTCAGGTAGCCAAGACTGGCGGGATACCAGTCCTGTGCCCTGATCCCGGCCGGAAACCCCGCTTCGGTGCGCGACACAACCGTCAGCAAGGCCTCGCGCGTGGCGCGGGGTTCGCTAAGCCAGGCAAAGCGCCGGCCAAGTTCCGCGCCCCCCTCCATCTGCCAAAGCGCCAGCCAGGTATGCGCCAGAGCACTGTTTTGCGCTGCCGCGTGCATCCAGTTCCGGCCCGAAATCCCACCCGAATCACGCAGCAGCGCAATCCGGTCTGCGCGCGAAAGCCCCGCCAGGTCCGGGCCAGGCAGCGCGGATGTCTTGTCGATCAGCGCCAGCAGGATCTGCGCCGATGTATTGCTGGAATGGGCGAGTTCGGTCATCTGTTGCAGCGCATCAAGATCATCGCCCTGCAACCACAGATCAAGCGCTGCCGCGAAATCGGGGTCATCGCTTCCGGGCAAATCGGCCGACAGGGCTGGGGCGAATGTGACCAGCATCGCAACGCCGACCAGCATCAGCATCGCCGCGCACCTCGGACCCAACGCCTGCCCCATGTTGTCCCCCTGCGTTTTGCTTTCCGGCGAGAGTATGCAGCCGCATGCCCCCCGCAACAAGATGTTGCGGGATTATTTCATGCCGCCGTTCGCAAAATGGCCGCTGAAACACCGGTGCCGTCCCGGATGGACAGCGAAGATTGTTGCGTGTTCGCATTCTGACCGCGATCCGCTGCTTGACCCCGCAGTACCATGTGTCGCGGACAATCCTTGCAGGATCGGGTCTTTAGTTTTGGCATGGAAACCGATATCCGGGCTTGCAGCGATTAATCATGAACGCCTGAGCGGTTGCCCTTGCGCAACGCGCATGCTGGGGTAGGCTGGCGTAGAGACAGGGTTTGCTCCGTCCAATCCGGATTGGACGTGACTTTCAGAGGCAGCACAAGCTCAGAGGCAGCACAAGCAATGACATCCGAGTTCAACGAGATAGACCTCAACACGGCCCAAACCGAGGCTGAGTGGTTGGCCCGTCTTGAAGAGATCGGCGATGAAGTTGGCATGTTCCTGCCTCTGGGGGCGCATCACGCCGCCTTTTTCGCGGATGGAGATGACACGCTGCTGGTCAGTTTCGAAGCCGCGGCAGACATCCGCGCCAATCACGATGACCAGCGCCCGCGCGCGCTCCGCATCGCGCAACGGCACGGGTGGTCGTGCCTTGTGATCGTGGCGCGGGCCGCCGAACGCTTCTTCCGCGACGAGGAAGTGCTGGATTTCTTTGACGCCCAGATCGATGCCAGCTTTTTCGAGGGTTTCCGGCGCGTCCTGTTCTTCGGTGCCGGGTCCGGGGGCTATGCCGCCTGTGCTTTCAGTATTGCTGCGCCCGGTGCGACTGTGCTGGCGATTGCGCCGGTCAGCACGCTCGATCCTGAAATAGCGCCCTGGGACCGCCGCTTCCTGAGCCAGCGTCGTCTGGATTTCCGCACCCGCTTCGGGTTCGCGCCTGCGATGATGGAAGGGCTGCGCAAGGCGTTTGTGGTCTATGACCCCATGCAGGCCGTTGATGCGATGCACGCCACCATATTCCGTATTCCCCTCGTGACGCTCTTGCGCAGTCCGGCTCTTGGGCCGGACACCGCTGCCGCGCTGGAACGCCTCGGGGTCTATGACAGACTGGTCGAGGTGACATTGCGCGGGCGATTGACGCCCTTGCGCTTTGCCGAGTTGATGCGCAAGAGGCGACAGGATGCGGCCTATCTGCAAGCCCTTGTGCAGCGCCTGTCGCAATCCGACCACCCTGCATTGACTGTCGTCGCCGCCAGGCACGCGCTTGGCCTGAAAGACAACCAGTCCGCGCGCAAGACAGTTTCAGAGACCGGGGATATTGCGCAGGACGATCTGACGTCGAATTGATCTGGAACAGGGCGCTAATTCTCTTATAGGGAATGTCCATGACCCGAACCCTGACTCTGCCCCGCCCCGATGACTGGCATCTGCACCTGCGCGATGGTGCGATGCTGGCCGGTATCGCGCCTGAAAGTGCGCGGCATTTTGCCCGCGCGATCATCATGCCCAACCTTGTGCCGCCGGTCGTGACGGGGGATCAGGCTGCGGCCTACCGTCACCGTATCCTTGCGGTAACGGAGGACGGGTTCACCCCGCTGATGACGCTCTATCTGACCGAAACCACCGACCCCGCCGATGTCGTGGCCGCGCATCAGGCGGGGATCATCACGGCAGTAAAGCTCTATCCGGCCGGAGCGACCACGAATTCCGCGTCCGGTGTGCGCGATTTCGACCGCGTGCGCGGGGTGCTGGATGCGATGGCAGAGGCGGGCATCCCCCTGCTGTGCCACGGCGAGGTGACGGACCCGGAGATCGACATCTTCGACCGCGAGGCCGTGTTCATCGACCGGGTGCTGGACCCGATCCGCCGCCGCACCCCGGGCCTGCGCGTGGTGATGGAACATATCACCACGGCCGATGCCGTGGCCTATGTGCGCAGCCAGCCCGAGGGGCTGGGCGCGACGATCACGACCCATCATCTGGTCATCAACCGCAATCATATCCTCGTGGGTGGCATCCGGCCGCATTACTACTGCCTGCCGGTGGCCAAGCGCGAAACCCATCGCGTGGCCCTGGTGGAGGCTGCGACATCCGGCGATGTCCGTTTCTTTCTGGGCACGGACAGCGCGCCGCATCCCGATGACGCCAAACTGTCCGCCTGCGGCTGCGCGGGCTGTTTCACGGCAACCAACACACTGTCCATCCTCGCGCATGTGTTCGAGGCGGCGGGTGCGCTTGATCGTCTGGAAGGCTTCGTCGCGCGCAATGGTCCCGCCTTCTACGGCTTGCCGGTGAACGCTGCGACAATCACGCTGGAAAAGACCGATACCCCAGTCCCCTACCCCGCCAGAATCGAAACCGGCGCAGGCCCGGTCACAGTTTTTGATCCCGGTTTTCCGCTGTATTGGCGGGTCTTGTGAAAGATAGCTGACCAT
>SLQN01000343.1 GCA_007131465.1 Paracoccaceae bacterium | reverse complement strand
GCCGTCAGCGCGGCCAGATAGGTTCGTTCAGCGAATTCCTGATCCACGCGCAGGCTTTCATACTGGGTCAGAAGCTGGGGATAATCCGTCTGCGCGCCTGCGACTTCCTGTGCGGCAAAGCTTTCGCGCTCTTCCTCGATGCGGTTGCGGATCACCTCGATCCGGCGGGAAATCTGGCGCAGACGGGGGTCGTTGATATCGGTGGTCTGTGCCAGAATATCAAAATCCACCAGCGCCGTGGCAAGCTGCTGCTGAAGGGTGTTGACCACGCCCATGCGGCCCTGAATGTCGGCCTCGGGGTCCAGGATGCGGGTGCGGGCGCGGAACGCCACCACGGCTTCGCGGGCGCTGCGCAGCCGCGCCTGGGCTTGCCGCAGATCGGACTCCGCGTTCAGCATCGCATCGCGCCGGGCAGTCGCGTTCAGGCGGTTGATCATCGCCTCGCTTTCGGAGACGACAAGCTGCGCGATCCGGCGGGCCATGGCGGGGTCATTCGCGCGCACCTCGGCCATGATCAGCCCCGAGGACCGGTCCAGCGATATGCGCACCATGCGCTGCCAGAACCAGTGCAGATCCTCGATCATGGCATCGGGCCAGATAGAGAAGACCGGATCATCGGGCCACGCGCGCGCGAAATGGGCCCGCAGGTCCAGTTGGCCGTCGATGGCTTCGACAATCTGCTGGCTCTGGACATAGTCGAACAGCAATTCGGCATGGCCACTGGCCGATGTCCCGAGGATCTGGCTGAGCCCGCCCATCAGTTCCGCCGCTGCCCCGGATTCTGCCTGCCGCACCGTGAAGGCTGTCGTCGATGCGAATTTGTCCTCCGCAAGGAAAACGAGATAGAGCGCCACCAGCAGCGTCGGGATCAGCACCAGCCCCAGAAAGCCCAGCCCCAGCCCGAGATGGCGCCTGCGGATACGGGCAGGCTCTGCCGCAGGGGCGGGCGGGGCTGGTGGGGCGACTGGCTTGACGGGTTTGGCAGGCTTGACGGGTTTTGCCGGTTTGGCATGGATCGGGGCTGGCTGATAATTCACGGGGACGGGCCTTGTTTCGCGCGGTGGTGAAACCGCCTGTTAAGCTTGTCATGGTTACTTTAGGCCCAGAGTCCCAAACAAATGATGAACAGATGACAGGCCTTCCCCACACCGCCGCCGCCCCGCCCCGCGCTTTTGCCGCGCTTCGTGCCATCGGCGCGCTGATCCTGCGCGAAATGGGAACCCGCTACGGGCGCACGCCCGGCGGCTATCTGTGGGCGCTGTTGGAACCGCTGGGCATGATCATCCTCCTTGCCTTTGCCTGGTCACTGCTGGCCAAATCGCCCAGCCTCGGGACCAGCTTCCTGTTGTTCAAGGGCACGGGGTTGCTGGTCCTGACGCTGGTGACGACCCTGTCAAACCTTGTCGGGCGCAGCATGATGTTTTCAAAGGCGCTGCTGTTCTATCCGCGAATCACATGGATCGATGCGATCCTTGCTCGCTTCGTGCTCAATTCGCTGGTGTTGATAACAGTGATGTCGCTGATCCTTGCGGGCATCCTGATCCATGAAGATATCCGCACTGTGCTCGCCTGGGACAAGATCGGCCTGGCCGTGCTGCTGTCGGTCCTGCTGGGCTTCGGGACAGGTTGCCTGAACTGCTACCTGTTCCAGCGTTTCATCGCATGGCAGACCGCCTGGGCCATCCTGACGCGTCCGCTATTCCTGATCTCGGGGGTGATTGTCGTCTATGAGGACATGCCGGCGCTGGCCCAGGCGGTTCTGTGGTTCAATCCGGTGCTGCACCTGACCGGCATCATGCGCGACGGCTTCTACCCGATCTACACACCGCAATATATCTCGGTGACCTATCTGGCAACCTGGATCGTGGTCCCCATGGTGATGGGCCTGCTGCTGCTGCGCCAGTATCACCGCGACCTCCTGAACCGCTAGGCAGGGCGACACAGGCGGGGCAAGCGTCGCCGGAACAAGGCTGGAAAGGCATGCGACATGCCTGTAAGCATGGCGCATGTTTGCAAGAAGTCGTTCATCCGGGCGCGAGAAAGGACATCATGACACAAATCACAAAGGCCGTCTTTCCAGTTGCAGGATTCGGGACGCGATTCCTGCCGGCGACCAAGGCCATGCCGAAGGAGCTGTTGCCGATCATCGACAAGCCGATCGTGCAATATGCCGTGGAAGAGGCCATCGCTGCCGGGATTACCGAGTTGATCTTCGTGACCGGGCGCAACAAGCGGGCCGTGGGTGATCACTTCGATGCCAATATCGAGCTTGAGCAGGCGCTGCTGGCCAAAGGCAAGCCGGAATTGCGCGACATGGTGCGCAATATCGTACCCGAAGGCGTGTCTTGCATCTTCGTGCGCCAGCCCGAACCGCTGGGTCTGGGCCATGCCGTCCTGTGCGCGGCCCCGGCAGTGGGCGACAATCCTTTTGCCGTGCTGCTGGCCGATGACCTGATGCGCGGTGACAGGCTGCCGACGCAGGAAATGGTCGCGGCCTTCGCCCGGACGCCGCGCACGCTGTTGGCGGTGTCCGAAGTGCCGCAGGCCGATGTGTCGAAATACGGCATCCTCAGCCCCGGTGCTGCCCTGCCCGACGGGTTGATCGCCGTCGACGGGATCGTCGAGAAACCGGATGCCAGCGCCGCGCCGTCCAACATGGCGTCCTTCGGGCGCTACGTCTTCACGCCCGAGGTGTTCCACATCCTGCGCACCCTGAAACCCGGTGCCGGGGGTGAGATCCAGCTTGCCGATGCGATTGACCAGCTTGCCCGCTCAGGCAAGGTCGCCGCCATGCTGAACCCGGCCAAGCGCTATGATTGCGGCGACAAGTTCGGGTATCTGACGGCAATCGTGGATTTCGCGCTGCGATCGCCGGAGTTTTCGGAGCAATTCAAGGCGCTGCTGCATGACAGGTTGCAGGCACTGGAGGCTGCCAGCCCGGCTGGCTGACCCCGGACTTGCGTAGCGCAGCCCGCCGGGCTGCGTTTCGTCTGGTCGCACCTCGATGCGGAGCAGTGACGCGGGGCAGTGACGGGGGGCAGTGACGGGGGCGTCATGGCCGCAGCCGCTGACAGCCAAAGCCTCCGAATCCCGAAGCGGCACGGCGGCGCAACACGAAAACCCGATGCCGATGCGCGACACATACCCCTGCGGTCAATCACGCACAGGGAATGCTCAGGCCAAAGTCTGGTCCGCGATCAGCCCGGCGGCGCAAGAAGCAATGGGGGGGGGGCGAGGGCAATGATGCCTGAAGCAGTCCCCCACCCTAAATGCGCGCGCATCCCGGCAGCAAAAGGTCTTTGCGGTCGCGTCACATTCAAGCGATAGTATGGCCACTTTCTTGCCTGAATTAGCTGCGACACACGGAGAACTTTGAATTTATTTTCGGCATGGATGATCATGATTGGTATCAGAAGTTTTACCAGAAGCGAATCGGGCGCCATGTCGGCTGACTGGGTGGTGCTGAGCGCCCTCTCGATCGGGCTTGGCACCATGACCATCATGTCGCTCAGCACTGGACCCACGTCGATGGCGGCACAAATCGGAGGCATACTGGCCAACGTCAACGTAGCGGGCACGTCTGCGGCAGCATTTCTCTACACATGGTATGATGAAGCGACCCAAGACTACTTCCTCGGCGTGTATCGCGGACTAACCGACGCCGAGCTTGTCAATGAATCGAAGTCTTATTCAGACGCCTTTCGCGACCAGATCACCAGCGGCAACATCGCGGATCCGCAACACCTGATAGAGCAGCGGCACATGATCCAGACCGTGCTGGACGAAAGGGACGTGCAAGCGCATGGCGATGCCTTGTCGGTCAGCGAAATGCAGCAGATGCTGGCCGAGGCGCAGGGAGAGTAATACCAGCTTTCCCCCGCTAGCCATCCATGCGCAGCGTCGCGTTGGCAGGATCATACGGGCTGTCGCAGGTGACGGTTGCATCCCAAAGCGTGTCGAACATGCGCAGTTTCAGCTTTGTGCCTTCCACCGCCAGATCGGGGCGGACATAGCCCATGCCAATGGATTTCCCGAACGCCACCGAATAGCCGCCCGAGGTCAGCCGCCCGACCTTGACGCCATCGGAATACAGCGCCTCACGGCCCCAGGGGTCGGCATCCTCCGGCCCGTCAATCAGGAGCGTGCAGCACTTCGACCGGATGCCGGTCGCTTCCATGGCCGCGCGCCCGTGAAATTCCTTGCTCATGTCGATGAAGCGCGGCAGATCGGCCTCCAGCGGGGTCGCGTCGCGGCCCAGTTCATTGCCGAAGGCGCGGTAGCTCTTTTCCTGCCGCAGCCAGTTCTGCGCCCGCGCGCCGACCAGCGTCAAGCCGACATCCGCGCCCGCCGCCATGATCTGGTCGAACAGGTAGTTCTGCATCTCTACAGGGTGGTGCAATTCCCAGCCCAATTCGCCCGTATAGGCCACGCGCACCGCCCGCACCGGGCACATGCCCAATTCGATATTGCGCATGGACAGCCACGGAAACCGCTTGTTGGACAGGACGGTTGCAGGGTCGGCATCCTTGACCAGCCGCCCAAGAAGATCGCGCGACTTCGGCCCCGCAACTGCGAAAACGCCCCATTGCGTGGTCACGTCCTGCACGTCGATCCAGCCGAATTCGGCCATCTTGTCGAGGGCGGCCTTGCGCAGGAAATCGCCGTCATAGGCGGTCCAGGCGCCTGCCGAAATCAGGTAATAGTCGTGCTCCGCCAGCCGCACGATGGTATATTCGGTGCGCACCGTGCCATGGGCTGTCAGCGCATAGGTCAGGTTGATCCGGCCCACGGCAGGCAGCTTGTTGCAGGTGAACCAGTCCAGAAACGCCGTCGCCCCCGGCCCGGCGACCCGGTGCTTGGTAAAGGCGGTGGCGTCGATCAGGCCGACGCCTTCGCGAATGGCGCGGGCTTCAGTCACGGCATGATCCCACCAGCCGCCCCGCCGGAAACTGCGCGCATCATGGTCGAAACTCTCGGGCGCATCCAGCGGGCCGAAATAGTTGGGCCGCTCGAACCCGTTGACGCAGCCGAACTGCGCGCCGCGCGCCTTCATGCGGTCGTAACAGGGTGCCGTGCGCAGCGGACGGCAGGCGGGGCGTTCCTCATCGGGGTGGTGCAGGATGAAGACATGCTCATAGGCTTCCTCATTCTTGCGCGCGGCATATTCGGTGGTGACCCAGTCGCCATAGCGGCGCGGATCAAGGCTTGCCATGTCGATCTCGGCCTCGCCTGCGACCATCAGTTGCGCAAGATAGTGCCCCGTGCCGCCTGCTGCCGTGATCCCGAAACTGAACCCCTCGGCCAGCCACATGTTGCGCAGCCCCGGTGCAGGCCCGACCAGCGGATTGCCATCGGGCGTATAGCAGATCGGGCCGTTATAGTCGTCCTTCAGCCCCACGGTTTCCGAACTTGGCAGCCGGTGGATCATGGACATGTATTCTTCCTCGATCCGGTCGAGGTCCAGCGCGAACAGATCCGCGCGGAAGCTTTCGGGCACGTCATAGAGGAAGCGCGCAGGGGCACCCCGCTCATACGGGCCAAGGATCCACCCGCCACGCTCCTCGCGGACATACCATTTCGCATCGGCATCGCGCAGGACCGGGTGTTCGGGACTGGTCTTGCGATACTCCACCAGCGCGGGGTCGGCCTCGGTCACGATATACTGGTGTTCGACCGGGATAGCCGGGATCTTGATGCCCAGAAGCCGCGCCGTGCGCTGGGCATGGTTGCCCGTCGCAGTGACGACATGTTCGGCAGTGATCTCGAAGCGGTCTTCCGAGGCGACAAGATTGCCGCCCTTCTCGACCATCCGCGTGCAGGACACCACCCAGTCGCTCCCGGTCCAGCGATAGCCATCCACCTGCACACGGCGCAGGATCTCGGCCCCGTGCTGGCGCGCGCCCTTGGCCATGGCCTGGGTCACATCGGCGGGGTTTATGTAGCCATCGGTCGGGTGAAAGATCGCGCCCTGCAGGTCATCGGTGCGCACCAATGGCCAGCGGTCCCGGATCTGGGCAGGCGTCATCCATTCATAGGGTATGCCCACAGTCTCTGCGGTGGCGGCATAGAGCCTGTATTCATCCATGCGCGCCTGCGTCTGCGCCATGCGCAGGTTGCCGACCACCGAGAACCCGGGATTCAGCCCGGTCTCGGCTTCCAGCGTCTTGTAGAATTTCACGCTGTAATCATGGATATGGCTGGTCGCATAGCCCATGTTGAACAAGGGCAACAGCCCTGCTGCATGCCATGTCGACCCCGATGTCAACTCGTCGCGTTCCAGCAGCAGCGTATCCCAGCCCGCTTTCGCCAGATGATAGGCGACCGAGGCGCCGACGGCCCCGCCGCCCACGACCAGCGCTTTGACATGAGTTTTCATCGGCACGACTCCGGCACAAGGGGTTTGTGCCTGAATGGCGCAGATGACGCCGATCCGGGCAGACCCTGACGACATGCGGGCGCAGAAAAACGACAAAGCACGGCTGCCATCACCCCCTCGCATGCCCGAGACACCGGATGCGCAGAAAAATCATCTCTGCTGTTAAGGATCGTCACGCATGATACGCCTGTCGTCCGGCCAGCCGATCATTGAACGCGCGACACCGCGGGCGGTGCGCAATGCAATCAGCCCGGATTGAGTTGCATCCGCGCAATCTCTTGCACATAAATCCCGACATCCCGCACGT
>SLQN01000506.1 GCA_007131465.1 Paracoccaceae bacterium | reverse complement strand
GAAATGATGGTGGCCTCAATTGTGACAGCGGATGCAACAGCGCAGGTGACCGGTCAGGGCTATGCGCCCACGGGTGAAGTTGACGGCGGCGACAGCACTATACTGGCCGCGATGGCCCGGGTCGCGGCGCTGTGCAACACTGCCGCCCTTGTGCAGGGCGACAAGGGCTGGCGCGTGGAAGGCGACCCGATGGAAGGCGCGCTTCTGGCCTTCGCGGGCAAGCTGGGCGCGGAGTTCCAAAATCGCCCCCGCGCCGAAGCCACCATCCCCTTTGATGCGCGCTACCGCTACATGGCAGTCCTGCACGATGGGCTGGTCCTGCTCAAAGGCGCGCCGGAACGCGTGATTGCCCATTGCGACAGCCAGATGGGGCGCGAAGGGCCAGAGCCACTGGACAAGGAATACTGGCACGCGGCCAGCGCCCGGATTGCCGGGGATGGCCAGCGCGTGCTGGCCTTCGCGCAGATGCCGCATGCGGGCACGACCCTTGATCACGATACAGTTGCCCAAGGCGTGATCCTTCTGGGCCTTGTCGGGCTGATCGACCCGCCCCGCGATGAGGCCATCGCGGCCGTGGCCGAATGCCATGCGGCCGGAATCTCGGTCAAGATGATCACGGGCGATCATGCGGGAACCGCCGCCGCGATCGGGCGTCAGATCGGGCTGACCTTGACCGACCAGCCCCTGACCGGTGCCGAGATCGACCAGATGGACGACGCGGCGCTGGAAGGTGCAATCCGGCGCACCGATGTCTTTGCCCGCACCAGCCCCGAGCACAAGCTGCGGCTGGTCACGGCCCTGCAGGCGCGCGGTCAGGTCGTGGCCATGACCGGCGACGGCGTGAATGACGCCCCCGCGCTCAAGCGCGCGGATGCTGGCATCGCGATGGGGCAGAAGGGCTCGGAGGCCGCGCGCGAAGCGTCCGACTTCGTGCTTGCAGATGACAATTTCGCCTCCATCGCCGAGGCGATCCGCCAGGGCCGCACGGTCTATGGCAACCTCAAGAAGGTCATCACCTTTCTTCTGCCGGTGAACGGCGGCGAATCGATCTCGCTGATCATCGCGGTGCTGTTCGGGCTGATGCTGCCGATCACGCCCCTGCAGATCCTCTGGGTCAACATGATCAGCTCCGTCGCCCTGGCGATGTCGCTGGCATTCGAGCAACCTGAAAAGGCGATCATGCGCCAGCCCCCGCGTCGCGCCAATGCGCCGATCATGTCACGTTTCATTCTGTGGCGGGTGTTTCTGGTGTCTATCCTCTTCGCCATCGGGATTTTCGGGCAATTCGTGCTTGCACAGGCACAAGGCGCAGGACTCAATGAGGCCCGCACGATGGCGCTCAACACGCTGGTCGCAATGGAGGTGTTCTACCTGTTTTCGGTCCGCTACCGGCATGGCTGGTCAATGTCGCGCGAAGGCGTCAAGGGCACGCCCGCGGTCCTGATCGCCGTGGCCCTCGTGGTCGCCTTGCAGGCAGGGTTCACCTATCTGCCCTTCATGCAGGCACTGTTTGACACTGTCGCGCTTGGTCCCTGGCAGGTGGCGCAATGTGCCCTCGCAGGGGTTGTGCTGCTGGTCGTGCTGGAAGTCGACAAATACGCCGCAGGCGTCTGGAAGCGGCTGGGCAATGCTGCCGAAGCGAAACCGGGCTGAGAACCGCGCTAGACGGTCAGCCCCTCCGGCTCGGGCAGGCCATTGGCGCGGCAGGTCGCGCTCAGCGTATTGGCAAGGAGACAGGCAATCGTCATTGGCCCGACCCCACCAGGCACAGGCGTAATGGCCCCGGCGACCCGCGCCGCACTTTCGAAATGCACGTCCCCGACCAGCGTCGTCTTGCCCTCCACCGCAATCCGGTTGATGCCCACATCGATCACTGTCGCGCCGGGTTTGATCCAGTCACCCGTCACCATCTCGGGCCGCCCCACAGCGGCCACGAGGATGTCGGCACTGCGGCAAAGCCCGGCCAGATCGCGCGTGCGCGAGTGCGCAATGGTCACCGTGCAACTGTCCCCCAGCAAAAGCTGCGCCATCGGCTTGCCCACGATATTCGAGCGCCCGACGACGACGGCATGCAGACCCGAAAGGTTGCCGTGATGATTGCGCAACATCATCAGACAGCCCAGCGGCGTGCACGGGACCATCGCCTTCTGCCCTGTCGCCAACAGACCAACATTCGAAATGTGAAAGCCGTCAACATCCTTGGCAGGGTCAATACGGTTGATGACTAGGTCGCTGTCAAGATGAGGTGGCAGCGGTAACTGCACGAGTATTCCATGAACTTCTGGATCGGCGTTCAGCCTGTCGATCATCGCCAGCAAATCAGCCTCGGATGTCGCTGCATGTAGCCGATGTTCGAAAGATGCCATTCCGACCTCGATGGTCTGCTTGCCCTTTGCCCGCACATAGACCTGGCTCGCCGGGTCTTCGCCCACCAGTACCACTGCCAGACCCGGCGTCACGCCATGCGCGTCCTTCAGCAACACCACATGATCCGCAACGCTTGCGCGGATCTGCGCAGCGAACTGCTTTCCATCAAGAATACTGGCCGTCATGATGTCCCGCTTTCAGTCTGCGGCACCAGAACACGCTCCTCGCGCGCAATGGACCATTCGATGATGCGCCCCCACAGCGCTTCCGCCAGACCAGGGTCCAGCCCCTCGCGTGCAGCCAGCGATCGGACATGCTCCAGCACTTCGCTTACGCGTGTTTCGATACGCGCAGGCAGTCCCGCCTGCGCTTTCAAAGCAATCGCACGGTCGATATAGCCCGCGCGTGCAACCAGAAGCGCCACAAGATCATCGTCTAGCCGGTCGATTTCCGCACGCAGCTCGGTCATGGTGTGGCATTCAGCGGGCGGTCGCATCCCCGGCCTCCTTGTCTGGTCGTCAACACAGCGCCGTCCTATCGCCCTGACCTCTGTGATGCAATCTGGTATGCACCGGGCAGTGTCAGGAGGGACCGTGGGCGGGACGGTGGGTGGGGCGACGGGCGGCGCAGCCGCGCGAGCGCCGTCCACCGTCCCGCCCTCAGAACAGCCCCTCGATCACACCGGCATCGTTGAAGCCGATGCTCTGCGCCGCCGGTTTGCGCGGCAGCCCCGGCATTGTCATGATCTCGCCGCAGATCACCACAACAAAGCCCGCCCCCGCCGACAGGCGCACTTCGCGCACCGGGACCGAATGGTTCACAGGCGCGCCCCGAAGGTCCGGGTCGGTCGAGAAGGAATACTGGGTCTTGGC
Organism: Paracoccaceae bacterium; assembly: GCA_007131465.1. Taxonomy (GTDB): domain Bacteria; phylum Pseudomonadota; class Alphaproteobacteria; order Rhodobacterales; family Rhodobacteraceae; genus Roseinatronobacter. Next base: position 3,447 of record SLQN01000506.1, on the reverse strand, counting down.
CATGCAGATCGGCAAATGGCCATAGCCCGCGGCTTCCCACTCCTTCAACTGGTTGCGGATCCGTGCATCCGCCAGCACCTTGTCCGCGCGGTAAATCCGGCGCGCGATCGTCTCGATCTTCTCGAACAAGGGCATGTCATCTCGATAGAGCGGCGCGAACTGCGCGGCGTCCGCATCTGCAAGCTCCGCCACGCGGGTCGCAAGCTCCGTGATCCCCCGCGACCCGTCCGCCCAGTGGCGACACTCGATCGCTTCGGCCCCGAGCGAGGCCACATACGCCTTGACAGCTGCCAGTTCTGCCGCAGTATCCGATACGAAATGATTGATCGCCACCACAACGGGCACGCCGAATGATTTCACATTCTCTACATGGCGCCCCAGGTTCGGACAGCCTTTCTCCACCGCACTGACATTTTCCGTACCAAGATCAGCTTTCGCGACCCCTCCGTTCATCTTCATCGCGCGCACGGTCGCAACGATCACCGCAACAGACGGGGACAGACCCGCCTTGCGGCATTTGATGTTGAAAAACTTCTCCGCCCCCAGATCAGCCCCGAACCCGGCCTCGGTGACGACATAATCCGCCACCCCCAGCGCTGTCTGGGTGGCCACGACGGAATTGCAGCCATGCGCGATATTGGCAAACGGGCCGCCATGCACAAAGGCGGGATTGTTCTCCAGCGTCTGGACGAGGTTTGGCTGCATCGCATCCTTCAGCAAGACCGTCATCGCGCCCGCCGCGCCAATATCGCGGCAATGGATCGGGGTCTTGTCGCGCCGGTAGGCCACCACGATATCGCCCAAACGGCGCTCAAGGTCCTGCAAATCCGCCGCCAGACACAAGATCGCCATGACCTCGGATGCCACGGTAATGTCAAAACCCGTCTGGCGTGCGAATCCGTTGGAAACCCCGCCCAGCGAGATTACCATGTCGCGCAGCGCACGGTCATTCATGTCCATCACCCGGCGCCAGGTGATGCGCCGCTCGTCGATTTCCAGTTCGTTGCCCCAGTAGATGTGGTTGTCGATCATGGCCGACAGCAGATTATGCGCCGAGGTGATGGCGTGAAAATCGCCCGTGAAATGCAGGTTCATGTCCTCCATGGGCACGACCTGCGCGTAGCCACCGCCAGCCGCCCCCCCCTTCATGCCGAAATTCGGGCCAAGCGAGGCTTCGCGGATGCAGATCGCGGCCCGTTTGCCGATGGCGTTCAGGCCGTCCCCCAGACCAACCGTGGTCGTGGTCTTGCCCTCGCCCGCCGGGGTGGGATTGATCGCCGTGACCAGAATCAGCTTGCCGCGGCTGCGCGCGCGTGCCTCGGCAACGAAGGCCTGGCTTACCTTGGCCTTGTCATGCCCGAAGGGCAGCAGATCCTCGGACGGGATGCCAAGCTTCGCGCCGATGTCCTGGATCGGCAGCTTCTGCGCCGCGCGCGCGATTTCGATATCGGTCTTGAACGCCATCTGTTTTCCCTGCCCTGACTTGTCCCCAGGCCCAGCTATACCTGCACCCGGTTCTGCGAGCAGGGGTGATTGCGACATTTCCGGACCCAGTTTCGTCGCATGACATGCCGATGTGGTGCCTTTTTGCGATCCGGGGTCGGCCATGACAAAGCTGGCGCGCAACCTTTCAGCCGCGCGCCCGAGATGCCTCACTCAACCGGTTGCCCTCGCCGCAGGTCAGCCCTTCTTCAGGCAGCGCGATCCCAGCACTTCTGCAATCTGCACGGCGTTCAGCGCCGCCCCCTTGCGCAGATTGTCCGAGACGCACCAGATATTCAGACCGTTGTCGATGGTGGAATCCTGCCGGATACGGCTGATGAAGGTCGCATATTCGCCAACGCATTCAACCGGGGTGACATAGCCGCCCGGTTCGCGCTTGTCGATGACAAGGATACCCGGCGCCTCGCGCAGGATATCGCGGGCCTCTTCTTCGTCCAGAAAATCCTCGAACTCGATATTTATCGCTTCGGAATGGCCCACGAATACCGGGACGCGCACACAGGTCGCTGTCAGCTTGATCGACGGGTCCATGATTTTCTTGGTTTCGGCCACCATCTTCCATTCTTCCTTGGTGGACCCGTCCTCCATGAAGACATCGATCTGCGGGATCACGTTGAAGGCGATCTGCTTGGGGTAGACGCTGGGCGCAACCTCCTGCCCCGGCACGAAAATGCCCTTGGTCTGGTTCCACAATTCGTCAATCGCTTCCTTGCCTGTGCCCGACACCGACTGATAGGTGCTGACCACGACGCGCTTGATGCGCGCGCGGTCATGCAGCGGCTTGAGCGCGACCACCATCTGCGCGGTCGAGCAGTTGGGGTTGGCGATGATGTTCTTCTTGGCATAGCCATCCACCGCCGCCGCGTTCACTTCGGGCACGACCAGCGGGACATCGGGGTCGTAGCGATAGAGCGACGAATTGTCGATCACGACACAGCCCGTCGCGGCCGCCTTGGGCGCATAGATCTTGGTTGCATCCGACCCGATGGCAAAGAAGGCAATATCCCATCCGGTGAAATCGAACGTGTCGAGATCCTTGCATTTCAGGGTCTTGTCGCCAAAGCTGACTTCCGTGCCAAGGCTGCGGCGCGAGGCCAGGGCAGCGATCTCGTCCACCGGGAATTCCCGTTCGGCAAGAATATTCAACATTTCGCGGCCCACATTGCCTGTGGCGCCTGCGACGACGACCTTGTAGCCCATCATGGCCTCCTTTGCGCGTATCGTGCTGCACCTATCCCATATCGGCGCGAAGGTGAAGGGCTGCTAGTTGGTCCGGTCCGTAGAGAAAGCATAAATCGCGCAACCGACCAGCAGCAGCAGACCAAAGAACAGGAATAACGCCTGGTAGGACGCCTCGGGGGGCATCGCAGGCGCGGCGGAGTGGACAGTGCCGCTGAGTGTCTGGATGACCCCGACACCGCCGATGGAACACAGGTTGAGCAATGTCACGCCCCGCCCTGTCAGATGTGCAGGGATGAAGCTGCGGCCATGCGCCATTATCATCGGAAACGAGGCCCCGAAAAACCCGACCCCGGCCAGCAGGACCCCGGTCTGCCAGAAGCCTGAGAGAGGAAACAGCCACAACACGCCCAGACAGATGACACCGCTGAGGTTGCCCACTAGTACAACCCCTTTCCGCGTCCCGAAAACCCGATCAAGCGGGCCATAGGCGAAACTGCCCGCGATCATCGCAATCGCCATCAAGAGCGTCACCTGCCCGATCCCGGTCGCATTTGCTGCATATAGATCGGTATAAAACGGCCCGGCCCACAGCCCGCGCAACCCAGCAGCCGGTGCATAGTTGACGATCAGGAGCGGGATCAGGAACCACAGCGCCGGAATGCGCAGCAGCGTCAGCAGATTGCCACTTTGTCCTTCCGGCGCGACGAGACGTGGCGGGTCCGGGATGACGCGCCACAGCACAAGGCCGACTAGCAGGGTGAT
>SLQN01000166.1 GCA_007131465.1 Paracoccaceae bacterium | reverse complement strand
GGCGAACGAATTAACACTGAGTGCTGACATTCTCCAGATATGATGCGATTTCTTTACCCCGGCCAGCAGCATAATCACGGCCCACGGCCAGCCAGTCGATACGGGACGCGAGCGCCCAGTCCTGCCGCGACGCAACGGGTACAGTAGCCGCAACGCTGCGCGCGCGTACGGGAGCTGAAAGGACAGCAACGCGTTGGCCTTCCTCGAAGTCCTCTAGGGACTGCCGCCATTCCATATCCGGCCAGATCAGGCGCAGTGATGTCGTCGCCGGGTCATATTCGGTCGTGAACAGGGTTCCGAACCCGACCTCGAACCGGTCCTGCCGCAATGGGTGCTTCAGGAAATGCTGGTACAGCAGAGCAGGCGCGCCGGTAAGGCCCCGTAAATGCTCGTGGCGTTCATATGTGCGGGTAAAGCTTGCCTGATCTGGGCGCGGGGCGCTGCTTTGGTGGTTGGTCGCAATTGCCTGCTGCATGCGTCGTGCCCCCCCACCGGGCGAGAGTTCGACACTGGCCGTGTTTCCCGCAAGATCGGTCAGCACGATATTATAGGCCATGTGAGACGGGACGCGCGCAAGCACCTCTACGGCCTCATCGACTGTGTCGCAGGTTTCCAGCACATAGCGCAAGATGGTCGTGACCCCGAAGCCGCGCCCCGTCTCGGACCGCCCGCCATAGGCCAGAGCAACAGCAAGCCCTGCGTCATTGATCCCGTCCGACAGGCCCCAGAGAAACTCGACCATGCCCATCACGGGGCGGCCGGTCCAGGCGCTGCGCAGCAAAAACCCCTCGTTCAGATCTGGCGAGAGATCATAGTTGCGCACCAGCCGGACTTCGGCCCCGTCCGACAGCGCCGCGATCGAGCAGCCGCCCAGATAGGCAGGCGGGCACCAGGTTGACAGAAAGCGCGCAGCGCGGTCGCTGCCACCTGCCAGCGTGACGAGCCGGTCATAGGTCGGCAAAAGCTCGGGCATGTATCGGGCCAGAGCTGCGCGGCAGGTCTTGCGGTCTGGCCCATTGTCCCCGCCGCGCGCAAGGAACCACGCCTCATAGGCAGGCCAGGAACGCTGCCAGCGGCTGTGCCATTTCGCCCCTGCATGCGGCTCTGAAATGGCGTCAAAGATCATCCGGATCATTGCGCGCCCTCCACGGGCCGCGCGAGGAAGAACCGCACCATCTCGGCGCTTGCATCCGGGCCGGAGGGATCGGCATAGGATCCAGCGGTGTTCCCGCCCGACCAGGCATGCGCCAGCCCGTCGATCTGCCAGTGTTCCGTCATCACCTGCCCGGTGCTGTCGCTTGTGAGGCAGCGGTGGAAATTGCGGCCCCCCCCTGCGCCTGTGTCGCTTGTCTCGACAGCAGGGGTGACCGCATTCGCCGCGCGCCGCACGATCTCGGTGCTGTTTGTGGCAACCACTGTGCGGTCGGCGCTTCCGTGAAAGGCAATCGTGCGCACACCACGGGTCGCGGGCGGGGTGCGGGCTGCATGCTGCAAATCGCCAGCCATTGCGGCAAAGGCCGAAGGCACATCATGCGCTGCGCCAAAAGGCAGGCCGGAATGCGCGCCGACAGCGGCAAACATGTCGGGATAGATTTCGCCCAGGATCACGGCCATTGCCGCGCCAGCCGAAAGGCCCGCGACAAAGACGCGCGTTGGTGGGACGCCATGTTCGGCCATCACTTTCCGGGTGATCCCTGCCAGAATCTCCGGCTCGCCCCGGTCGCGCTTCTGGTCGCCCTTGCTGAACCAGTTCCAGCAGGACTGGGCATTTGCGCCGCGCGCCTGTTCGGGATAAATTACAACAAGACGGTGCGCTTCTCCTTGAGTGTTCATGCCTGTGCCGCTGGCAAAATCCTCTGGCGTCTGGGTGCAGCCATGCAGCATCAGGACAATGCCCTCCACGCCAGCACTGGCCGAGGCCGGGACATACTGACGATAGGCGCGCGTCCCGCTGCGGCCTGTATGGGACTCGCTGCGGAACACGGCCCCTTCGGGCAGGTCCAGCGGCTGCGCGGCAGGGCGCAGGCCCGGCTGTATCGCGGGAAGTCCCTTAAACCCCTTCATCAGGTCATTCATGGGCAACGCTCCCTCGGTCGCGCCGGCATCATTCCACAGCCCGTGTTGGGACAGCGTCCTGCGCACAAGATCGTTGGCGGCCGCAAGGGTGTCGGCGCGCGCGCCATCGGTCGCTGGACGCAGCGCGCCAGCCTTGAAATTCAACATCTGTTTTCCTTTGGTGTTGGAGGGTCTAGCTGATGCGATCAGCCAGCGCTTTCTTGACATCCGCGCTGGCCTGCAACGCGCCCAGCACCGTGATCGAGCCGATAGTCTGTCGGGCGAGGTCCGGGCTTACATCCGCCGCGATACGGGCAAGACCCACGACCTTGACATGCAACACCTCGCCCGCGTCGCGCAGCGCTTCGAGATCGGCCCGCGAATAGTCCCGCAAGCCCAGTTCCATCGTGTGCCGTTCGACCGATCTTGTCACGACATCGGCATGCACCGCGATCTGGTTGCGGATCGCGGTGCGGATGAAGTCGCTCCGGTTGGAATAGAACCCTTCCTGCACCAGCAGGTCGATCCGCCCAAGGTCGACATAACCAAGATTGATCGTGATCTTTTCGTTCTCGGGCTGCTTGTCGCGTAGCTGTCTGACAGTGTCCATAGAGTTTCTCCATCCGTGTGGATGGTATATGGATGTATTTTGGGGGAATTGCAAGCTGTCAGCGCCGCGTTGGCAGAAAAGAAGATGTCAGAGGCGCGGGGCGACGCGCAGATCAGGACTTTGCCTGCGTGACGGCCCCGCCTTCTGGCGTGTAGATCATGCGGTGCCCTTCCTGAAACGCATCCAGTGCCAGGGGCCAGGACGCGGCAGGCCAGTGCAGTTCCATGCTGCGCCTGCGCGGTCGGTAGACTGCGGTGTAAAGCGTGCCGAAGCCCCGGTCGAAGGCCGTCGAGTAGAGCGGGGGCCGCAGGAAGGCGCGAATGAATTTTTCCTGCCGCTCGACATGCAGGGTCAGGCGTTGGAGCAGGAAGCGTTCGCGTTCAATGGTGGCCGTCATGCGCGCATGGGCATCCCATTCCACGCGCTCCTGATGGTTCGTGGCGACGGCGGCATGCGTGACCTGCGCGGGACGATCCGGTCCCATCAGCACAGTCACGAATTTTCGCTGCGCGTCCAGCGCCGTGACATTATAGCTCATATGCGTGGGCAACCGCGCAAGCGCCGCGCCCGCCTCCTGCGCTGTTTCGCAGGTCTGCAACACATAGCGCAGGATCAGCGGCACACCAAAGCCCGTTCCGACCACGCGCCGCCCGCCAAAGGTCAGGGACAGGGCAAGCCCCGCATCATTGATCCCGTCAACCAGCCCCCACAGCCCGTCTGACGTGCCCATCACCTTGCGCCCTTGCCATGCCGTGTGCAGGACTAGCTGGTCAAAGGCATGCGGGTCATAGTCGTAATTGCGCACCAGCATCGGGTCTGCGCCCTGCCAGATCGCCTGCGAACAGCCCGAAAGATACGGCGGCGGATTGTAAAGCGACAGGAACCGCGCGGCCAGATCGCCGCCGCCTGCCAGCGCACAAAGCTGGTCATAGATCGGCACGATCTCGGGCATATGGGCGATCAGCGCCTTGCGGCTTTCCCAGTATGTCGCGCGGGCATCCAGCCCTTCGCGCAGCCACCAGCGCTGATAGTCCGGCCAGTATTCGGCAAAAAGCCCGGCCCATTTCGGGCCGGGGTCTGCTTCGGAAATCGCACGCCACAAAAGTTCCACCTGGCTGCGCCTGACTGCTGGTTACATGATCTTGAAGGCAGGGTCCGCGAAGGCGGGACCCGCCTCGGCCACCGGAAGTGGCCTTGCATGAAAGGCATTCTTGATCCCATGCACCCATTTCCTGGCCCGTTCATTCAACTGGAAACCTGGGGTCATGGACCTTCCGCGCGTGACCAGAATACCCAGATCAGCCCCTTCATACCGGTAATCGCCGGGCTTCTGGATCCGCAGGAAAAATGCCTCATTCTCCGATTCCACGGCGCGGCGGTGATAGTCGAACCGGTCGAACACCACGCGGCCCGCTTCGTCCATCTTGTAGATCCCGGTCTGCGGGGCCTCGGTGATGATATCGACACTGTCTTCGGTATGCTTGATGACCATTTGCGACCAACTGTCGATCATGTCGGGATTGGCCCAGCGGGCGTTCAGTTCGGACACATCCAACTGGAATTTCTTCTTCGAGAATTCCAGCAGGTGGAACAGGAACAGCGGCGCATCGGCATGGGCGAAGGCGGCATGGTTGGTCATCGAGGATGCGCCCGTGATGCGGGGATTAAGCTCGCCCAGCCACAGATCACCCGTCTTCTTGTCGATCAGGAAATCCAGTTCGAAATACCCCCGATAGCCTTCCTTGCGCAACTGTTCGCCAAACTTGAAGGTCAGGTCGCGCGCATGCTGGCGGACCTTGGGTGGAAACGCCGTGGCAAGGATTTCGTTGCCGCACCAGCCACCGCGATAGGGGGTCAGTTCCCCGAAGCCCACAAGCTCGGTCATCAGGGGGCCTACAATCGTGCCCTGTTTGGTCACGCAGGCCTCGATCGCCGACCCGCGGCAGTCGATCCGCTTCATGATCTTGATCTCGCCCTCGTCCACGATCTCATGCTCGTGGCGGCGGAAATCGGCCTCGGACTTGATGAAGAAGGTCGTGTGGCCACTGTCGCCAAAGGCCGATTGCAGCACGAGGTCATGGCCGATCCCGGCTTTTTCGGAGATCTTGCGCAATTCGGCGTAGCTTTTCACCTCGGCCAGCACATTCGGGACAGACGGCACACCCGCCTTGTTGCCGATGCGCACGGTCTCGATCTTGTTGTCCATCTGCGTGCGCAGGCTGGCCTTGGGAAACCACACCTCTGCGCCCAGTTCCTTGGCCAGACGCTCGGTTTCCTCATCGAACATCAAAAACACGAATTTCGGCTTGCCGCCGCGCCGCTTCACAAGGTCGATGACTTCCTTGTGCTGCAACAGATAGTTGTTGATATCCTCGATGGACTGAAACTCTGCATGCGGCTGCTCGGACGGGCAGAACACGTTGGGATGGCGGCCATCATAGCAGTCCAGATAACAGATATACTTGAAATTCTTGCACCATTCATCAATGCCCAGCAGGTTGAAATTGGTGGCCGAGATGAAATAGATCGGGTCTTCGTTGCGGTGAAAGAACCGGCGAATTTCAGAAATATTGTTCAACTGTGTTGCAGGCATATCGTGTTTCCTTCCCTGAGTATCTGTCGTTTGGGGGGCTTTTCACCCCTTCTTCTGGGTATTGGCGTGAACCAGTTCGGTCAGGGCCTCGGGCGTGAAGACCCGAAGACCCAGCTCTGGCCGGTAGCCGTGAATTTCATTGACATCGAGCGCGCGCATGAAGGCCAGAATCTCGCGGCTGACCACCTGCCCGGGCACGAGGATCGGAAAGCCCGGCGGGTAGGGGATGATGAACGAAGCCGAAACGACGTCCTGCCCTGCTTCCATCGCGTCCTTGATCGAGCCGTGCAGTTCCAGATAATCGCATTTGTTTTCATCATAACTCAGGAAGAACGCGCTGCGAATATCGCCTTCGCCCGTGCTGCCTTCGCATAGAAACGCCTCGTGGAAGCGCGAGAAATCGGGCAGGGGGGGCAGGTCCTGCATCAGGTTCTTGATGCGGCGCTCAAAAGCCAGACGCTCCATCTTCGAGGCGTCATCCAGCAATTCATCCAGGTCCTTGGCAATCTCGACCAGCACCTCGATCAGATAGGCGACCGAGGACCGCGTCGTGCCGATATTGGTCATGAACAGCACTGTGTTGCGCGAGGTCTTGTTGATCTGGATGCCGTATTTGTCCATCAGGATCTTGGTCTTGAACGTGTCGCCATCCCAGCCCGTGCCGCCCACGGACAAGGTGATCCGGGTGGCATCCAGCACGAATTCGTCCTTTTCCCAGCAATCCCAGATATCGGTCCAGCCCTGTTCGGGGTCGTAATAGCTCGACACCCCGCTTTCGCGGTATTCCTCGGGGATCATGTCGCCCGCTGTCAGCACCTTGAAATATCTCTGCAACAGCGGATGCGTCGAAATCGCGCGCCGCATCGACATGGCGGCTTCGACCTGCCGCTGGACGAATTCGAACCCTTCCAGTTCCACCTGCCGCCGCCCGACATCAAGGCTGGCGATGATCTGGTAATTCGGACTGGTCGAAGTGTGGGTCATGTAGGCTTCGTGAAAGGCCTGCTCGACCTCGCCCTTGAAGTCCTGATCATTGACATGGATCATCGAGCCCTGCCGCAGGCTGGTCAGGGTCTTGTGCGTGGATTGCGTGGTATAGACCCGCACCCGTGCATGGGGCGGCGGGATCAGCCGCGTGTTCAGCAGCGTTTCCATATCCGCGTCTTCCAGCGCTTCCGCCTGCGCCGCATAGGCCTTGGCATGGGCGGCGGTGCGCAGCCTCTCGCGGAAGTTGTTGGCGGCATTCATGCCGGTGCGCTGGCGATAGGTCGGGCCGAAGCGCGCGAAGGCGAACCACGCCTCGTCCCACAGAAAGATCAGGTCCGGCTTGATCGCAAGGCATTCCTCGACCACTCGCTCGACATTGTACACAAGCCCGTCAAAGGTGCAGTTCGTCAGCAAGAGCATGCGCACACGGTTCAGCTTGCCTGCGGCCTTCAATGCC
>SLQN01000377.1 GCA_007131465.1 Paracoccaceae bacterium | reverse complement strand
GCGGGTCGGGAAACCGACCCGGCATCCCGTTGAACAAGCAACAGCATTCGCCCGCGATACCCGGCCACTGCGCCGCGAGATGCGGCCAGCGGCAGGGCGGGTTCTGATTGCATCACGGGATGCTGAAGGGCGTTGCTCCGTGGCAGGGCCACAGGTCGGGCTGACTCGCGTCCGGCCAGGCACTCTGGGGTGGTCAGCGTCTGCCTTCAGTTCGGAACAACCGTGCCACCGCCGCCTGTCGGCTCCATGCCGCCCGCAGGCTCCGTGCCACCGCCCACGCCGCCATCTGGCAAGGGCATTTCCTCGCGGTCACGGAACACATACTCCGGTGCATCCTCCATCTCTTCGCGCGACATGTTCAGAACGATCTCGCGTGCATCCCAGTTGATCTCGAGCGCTGACCAGTCAACGGCGATGCTCTTGGCGCCAAAACCCAGAAAGCCGCCGACGGAGATGATCGCGGCAGCGATCTCGCCCTCTCCGGCGACAATCGTGATGTCATCTATCGCGCCGATCCGCTCTCCATCAACCGATGTGACACTTGAACCAACCACCCATCCGCCAAGAAGTTCGCCCGATGCCTGCTGGGTGACAATCTCGTCCTGCGCCATCGCTGCACCGGCAATCGTGAGCCCGGTCAGAAGTGCCAATGATGTGCGTCGCATAATGTGTCTCCTTTCGCAAAGCAGTTGCGTTTTCGGACTGTCCCCCTCGGTATTCTATCGTATGCACTGTAATCGAGATCCGTGACTGCGCCAAATCAGATCGGCAGAAACCTGCCCGTCACACGGCGTGTCGGGGCCCGGGAATGCCGCTCTTGCCGTGATCCCCGCGCAGGCTTTTGACAGCGCGCTAAGCTGTCTGGTCTGCGCTGACATGCGTCAGGACAGACATTTCAGAACCTTCCAGACGATACGGTTTCCGCGCCGGCCCCTTCCATCTCAGCATCCGCGGCCCTGCCAGCGCGCCATCCCGATTGCAGCAAAGCGAACAGACCGATGCCGCAGCGCGGCAGATGGCGCGGCTGGTGCAGAAAATGCCGCTATCGAGCGGGCCTGTGCCACGGTTTCGCAGCATTTTCGGGCCAGGCAACGGGCTCACAACCCTGCCATTGCCGCACAAACCCAAGGTCATCCCCGATGCTCAGCAATTCCGACCTGCTTTACCTGCTCATGTCCCGCAAGCCGTGGCATTCGCTGCCGCAACCCTTCTACACGGACGCTGACGTCTATCAGGCCGATCTGCGCAATATCTGGCTGCGCGACTGGATTTTTGCCGCCCCTGCTGCCGAGATTCCGAAAACCGGCAGCTATGTGACGCTGGAGATCGGCACGGCCTCGGTGATCGTGGTGCGGGGCGCGGATGGGGTGGTCCGGGCGTTTCACAATTCCTGCCGTCATCGCGGCAGCCGGATCTGTTCCGCGCAGAAGGGGACCGCGCCGAAACTGGTCTGCCCCTATCACCAGTGGACCTATGATCTGGATGGGAAACTGTTGTGGGCGCGCGAGATGGGGGCGGAGTTCGACCCGTCAGCGCATGGGCTGGGCCTTGTCCATTGCCGCGAGATTTCGGGCATGGTGTTCATATGCCTGGCCGATCAGGCCCCGGACATCACCGCGCTGGAGGTGCAGGCCGCGCGCTACACAGGGCCGCATGATCTGGCCAACCTGAAGGTCGCGCATCAGTCCAGCATTATCGAGCAGGCGAACTGGAAGCTGGTGCTGGAAAACAACCGCGAATGCTATCACTGTTCCGGCTCGCACCCGTCGCTTTGCGTGACCTTTCCAGATGACCCGAACCTTGTGGGCGCGGATGACAGCACCACATCGAATATGGGCCGCGCGCATGTGGAGCGGTGCGAGGCCGCTGGCCTGCCCGCGAAATACGTCATCGACCCGTCCGAGCGCTGGCGCTTTGTGCGCATCCCGTTTCTGGGCAAGGGCGTCAGCTATACGATGGATGGCAAGGCCGCTGTCGCACGGCGCATCGGCCGCGTGCCCTTCGAGGATGCGGGGTCGTGTCTGTTCTTCCACTATCCCAACACATGGAACCATTTCCTGTCCGACCATGTGCTGACCTTCCGCGTGCTGCCGGTCGGCCCGATGGAGACGCAGGTCACCACCACATGGCTGGTCCACAAGGAGGCCGAGGAGGGGCGCGACTATGATCTGAAGCGCCTGACCGAAGTCTGGATCAACACCAATGACGAGGACCGGCGGATCGTCGAGGAAAACCAGCGCGGCATCAATTCGCCCGCCTATCTGCCCGGCCCCTACAGCCGGGTGCAGGAAGGCGGCGTCAACCAGTTCGTGGACTGGTATTGCCGCAGCCTGCATACGGCCCTGTTGGGGCCATCCCGGATGGCGGCGGAGTAAGCCCCATGATCCCGATGCCCACCCGCGACAGCCCCATCTGGCGCGACAGCGAAGAACTGGAATGCGTGGCCGTGCTGCCCGAAGCGCCCGGCGTCAGAACCTTTGCCTTCCGCCCGCCTTCGGGGGCGATGTTCGTCTACCGGGCCGGCCAATTCCTGACGCTCGACCTGCCCGTTCCGGGGGGCAATGTGCAGCGGACCTTCACCATATCCTCGTCGCCCGTGACGGCGGCCTATGTCACCATCACAGCGAAGGTGCAGCAAGGGTCCATCGGCACAAGATGGATGCACGATCATCTGCAGGTCGGCATGCGGCTGCGCGCCTATGGGCCTGCAGGGCTGTTTCACCTGCCGCCCCAGCCGGACGGGAAATTCCTGTTCATCTCGGCCGGGTCCGGTGTGACGCCGATGATGTCGATGGCGACCACGCTGTTTGAACGCGGCGAGGACCCCGATATTGCCTTCATTCAATGCGCGCGCCGCCCCAGTGACCTGATCTTCCGGCGCAGGCTGGAATACATGGCCTCGCGCGTGGCGGGGCTGGGGCTGCATTTCGTCGTCAGCCAGCCCGAACCCTACGAGGTCTGGACCGGCTATCGTGGCCAGTTCAACCAGTTGATGCTGGGGCTGATGTGCAACGATTATCTGGAACGCGATGTCTATTGCTGCGGGCCGGAAAGTTTCATGACATCGGTGCGCGAGATCCTGATCTCGCTGGGCTATGACATGGAGCGCTATCATCAGGAATCCTTCCATGCGCCCGCCGCCAGCGTGGCCGATATCAAGGAATTCGATGACCCTGTGCCGGATGACACTGTGGCCGCCGAGATTGTTTTCGCCCGCTCGGGCGTGACAGTTACCTGCACCGAAGGCGACACGGTCATGCAGATTGCCCGCGCGCAGGGGTTGCCTGTCGCCTCGGGGTGCAATTTCGGGCTGTGCGGGACATGCAAGACACGCAAGATCGCGGGCGAGGTGCATATGGTGCATAATGGCGGGATCAGCGACGATGATATCGCGGCGGGCTTTATTCTGGCGTGTTGCGCCAAGCCGGTCGGCCGGGTCGAGGTTGACGCCTGAGCGCCGCTGTCGGGCGACATCGGCATGGTGTGTCAGGATTATGCCATCTGGCCAAATCTGAGCGTGCCGGAGAATGTGGCCTTTCCCTGCGGATGCGCAAACCGGGACGCGCAAGGACCGCGCCCGGTGTGCGCTGGACGGTGTCGGGCTGTCGCAACTTGCGGATCGGTTTCCCGGCACGTTGTCGGCCAGGCAACAGCAGCGCGTGGCGCTGGCCCGTGGCATTGTTGCCGAACCGCCGCTGGTGCTGTTTGACGAACCGCTCTCGAATCTCGACCGCGAATTGCGCGAGGGGTGGCGCTGGAAATCGGTGAGTTGCCGCGCGCAATTGGGCCTCTCCGCTGTCCATGTCACGTATGATCAGTCCGAAGCCTTCACCATCGCCGACCGTGTGGCCGTCATGCAGTGCGGTGAGATTGCGCAGATTGACGCGCCCGAGCGGCTGTTTGCGGCCCCGAGACTGTGCAGGTCGCGCAGTTCCTGAACATCGGCGCGCTGATAGACGGGCGCATTTGCGCCGCGCGCGGGTTTACCTGCAACACGGCCAGGCTGAGCCCGCCGACACTGGCCGGGACCGCCCTCGAAGGCCCTACGCGCATCCTGATCCCGCGCACGGCCATCCGGCATGACCCGGAAGGGGCGCTCATGGCGCTGGTGCTGCGCTGTCAGATTCAGGGCGACCGATACCTGCTGCATCCGGGGCTGGAATCATGTCCCCACAATTCCCGCCCAGAACGCATGTTGCAGTTTGGCAACGCTCGCCCTCGGCCCGAAGCGTCCATACTGATCCAAGTAAGTCCGGCCGAAGCGGCCAGTCGCGTAAGCTCGACTCTTGTTCAGTGCAATACCTGAGGACGTTGCTCATCCTGAACCCGACCCAACTGTGGAAACCAAGGATTCACCCATGAAAAAAATAACGTTATTCGCGGCCGCAGCGGCACTGGCGCTGTCCCTGGGGGCCAATACGGCGGTCGCGCAGCGCCAGCTTGTCGGCATCCAGTCGCTTGAAGACCGGATCGAGGATATCGAAAGGTCTGTGCGCGATGATCAGGCGCGGGCCGAAGACAGGGCGCGTTTCGGCAATGCGGAATTCGCGCCGGGCTGGACCGGAAGCCTCGCCATGAGCTTTTCCGCCAATCGCGGCAATTCCGATGCCCGCGATTACAGCCTTGCCGGGCGCTTCAACTACAATGTCGGCCAGTGGAACCACAGTGTTGGTCTGGGGCTGGAACTTGGCAAGTCTGCTGGCGCGCGCACCAAGGCCGACGGGTTTGCGGTCTATGACCTCAACTACTACCTGACCGAGGATTTCTATGTCTTCGGTCTGGGGCGCGTCGAAGCCAACCGCATGCCCGGAAACCGCATCACTGACGGCTTTGTCGGTTTTGGCCCCGGCTACCGGATCATCAATACGCAAGATGTCGCATGGCGCGTGCAGGCTGGGCCGGGCTGGCGCTTCAACAAGGATCATGACGCTGGCGTCAGCACCAACGAACTTGGCGGAATCGTGTCCTCGCGGGCCTATTACCGCCTTATGGACGGGATTTTCCTGACCAACGACACCGATGTCCTGCGGTCGAAAATCGGCACGATCGCTGAAAACGAACTTGGCCTGAGTGTCGGCCAGACAGAGGGGCTGTCGACACGGTTCAGCGTGCGGACGAACTACAACAGCGCCAATCCCGGCAAGAAGACAGACCATACCCTCCGCATATCGCTGGTCTACGGGTTCCGTTGATCTGCTCTGAATAGAAACGGCCCTGACTGGGGTGCGCGCAAGCGTGCCCCTTTTTTGCTGTGCGAATCCCGGCCCGCGCGTCACCGTGCATTGCCATGCACGCGCCGCCTCGCATCCCGCGCAGGGGTCTGATAGCAGGGACGGGTCATGCCGAGACCCGGAGCCGGAATGCGCACGCTCACTGCCCTCAATGCCCGCGAGACCCCGCTTGCGATCCTTACGATCTGTGCAGGCGTCGCATTTCTGGTGGCCAATGATGCGGTTGCCAAGCTGCTGACCGAACGCTACGCGCCGATCCAGATCGTGTTTCTGCGCAACCTGATTGCCGTCCCGATCGTCGCGGCCGTGGTGCTGGCCGTATGCGGTACAGCCGGTCTGCGCACGCAGCACTTGCGGCTGCACGCATTGCGCGGGGCGTTGATGGTGACAGGGGCGTGGCTGTATTTCACGGCGCTGATATACCTGCCGCTGGCCGAGGCGACAGCGCTTGTCTTCTCCGCGCCGATCTTCATCACGGCGCTGTCCGTGCCGCTTCTGGGCGAGGCTGTCGGCTGGCGGCGCTGGGGCGCGGTTCTGCTGGGCTTTGTCGGTGTTCTGGTCATTGTGCGCCCCGGCAGCGCCGCGTTTCAGCTTGCCGCGCTCATGCCGGTCGGCACGGCGCTGTGCTATGCCATCTTCATGATCAGCGCGCGCTGGATCGACCGGACGGAACGCCTCTGGACGATGATGTTGTTCGCGATGCTGTTCCCGATGATCTATGCAGCGCCCTTCGCCATTGCCACCTGGACACCCGTGCAGGCGGGCGACGCGGCGCTGTTCGTCGCGATTGCGGTTTTCGGCAGCCTTGGTCTGGCACTGATCGGGCAGGCCTTCCGCATGGCACCCGCCGCGATTGTCGCCCCCTTCGATTATACCGCGCTGATCTGGGCCACCGGGCTGGGCTGGCTGATCTGGGGCGAGGTTCCGATGGTCTGGACGATCTTCGGGGCGGGGATCATCGTCGCAAGCGGGATCATCATCATTCTGCGCGAAGCCGGGCCTGCGCGATAAGTCGGCACAGCGCGCAGGAACGATCCGTGCTGGCGCGGGTTGAAGCCATGAAGGTGCACCGGCATGTCAATCGGGCGCAATGGCAAGAAGAATGCAGGGGTTTTCCCGATTTCTCTCTGTGGCCAACGCAATGGCAGACGAGCTTCTACCCCATTTGCCGGGGCATCTTTGGTTAAACCTCACAGGAGCATCACATGGACCACAGCAAACATATCACATTGACCCCGGCGGAAATGACCGACGTCACCCTCAAAGACGCCACGATCTACGGCCCCGACGATGCGAAGATCGGCACGATCTCGCATGTTCACGGGATGGGGGCCACGACCGAGATGGTGGTGGATGTCGGCGGATTTCTGGGGATCGGGACCAAACCCGTCCTGCTGAAGGCCGATCAGGTGCGGCTGATGCGCGACGAGTCGGGCACGGTCCACGGCGTCACCTCATGGACGAAAGACCAGATC
>SLQN01000364.1 GCA_007131465.1 Paracoccaceae bacterium | reverse complement strand
CTTCGACAGTCTGCGCAGGCAGGGGGCACGCGCATGACCGCCTATGATGAACTGATGGCCCATGTGCGCCAGACCGAAGCACTGGCGCAGATCTCGGGTCGTCTGGGCTGGGACCAGCAGACCGTGATGCCGCGCGGCGCGAATGCCCAGCGGTCCGAGGAAATGGCCGCGCTGGAAGATGTGCTTCATGCCCGCCGCACCGATCCGCGTCTGGGCGAGTGGCTGGACAAGGCCGACGCCCGTGATCCTGTCGCGGCGGCAAACCTGCGCGAGTTGCGCCGCGACTATGCGCGCAACACCAAGGTTCCGGCGCGGCTGGCCGCCGAACTGGCCCGCATCACGCCACTGTCGCAAACCGCCTGGGAAGAGGCGCGGCTGGCAGGCGATGTCGCGGCCTTTCTGCCCTGGCTGAAGCAGATGATCGCGCTGCGCCGCGAGGAAGGGCAGGCGATTGCGGCAGGCGGCGACCCCTATGACGCGCTGATGGCCGACTATGAGCCCGAAACAGACTCCGACACAGTCGCTGCGACCTTCGCGCGTATGCGCCCCCGGCTTGTCGCCCTGCGCGAGGCCATCCTTGGCGCGGATACGCCGCCTGCGCTGGCGGGCCATTTCCCGCAGGAAGGGCAGTTGCGCCTTGCTCGCAGGCTGGCCGAACATTTCGGCTATGATTTCACGCGCGGGCGGATTGATCTGGCGGTGCACCCCTTCTCCTCGGGCTCGGGCGAGGATGTGCGTATCACCACCCGCGTGCTGGTCGAAGAGCCGTTCAACTGCCTCTATTCGACCATCCATGAGGTCGGCCACGCAACCTATGAACAGGGTGTGGAGGCCGCGCATCTGCTGACCCCAATCGGGCGCGGTGCATCGATGGGCGTGCATGAAAGCCAGAGCCGGATTTATGAAAACCAGATCGGCCGCTCGCACGCCTTCTGTCACTGGCTGCATGGCGCGATGGAACAGGAATTCGGCGCGCTTTCCCTGCCCGACCCGGACGCCTTCTATGCTGCCGTGAACCGTGTGGACAAAGGCTATATCCGCACCGAGGCCGACGAGGTGCAATATAACCTGCATATCATGTTGCGCTTTGATCTGGAGCGCGCGCTGATCCGGGGCCAGCTTGATGCCGACACGCTGGAAGAGGCATGGAATACCCGATTCGCGCAGGATTTCGGCTACCCCGTGGACAAGCCCGCCAATGGCGTGTTGCAAGATGTGCACTGGTCGGTGGGGCTGTTTGGCTATTTCCCGACTTATGCGCTGGGCAATGTCTATGCCGGCTGTCTGTATCAGTCCCTTGCGGCCGATCTGCCGGATCTGGACCAACAGTTGCAGCGCGGCGATACCAGCGCCGCCACGGCATGGCTGCGCGCGCGCCTGCAACGCTTCGGGGCCTTGCGCGGGCCGCGTGACACGATTGCCCATGCCTGCGGTTTCATGCCCGATGAAGCGCCGCTGCTGGACTATCTGGAAACCAAGTTCACGGCGCTCTACCGGCTCTGAGGCAGGGGCAGGCGCAGAACGGCGCGCAGCCCGCCCAGGCCGGGACTGGTTTCGAGAAGCAGCGTTCCCCCATGTGCCCGCGCCACCTCGGCAGCGATGGCAAGTCCAAGACCCAGCCCGCCGGTGTCGGAATTGCGCGCCTCGTCCAGCCGCACAAAGGGGTCGCACGCCCGCGCCCGGTCCGCTTCGGCGATGCCCGGTCCGTCATCCTCGACGCAATAGTCCAGCCAGCGGCCAGTGGTCCCGGCGCCGACATGGACGGTTTTCCCGTGCCGCAAGGCATTGCTGATAAGGTTGTCGAGCGCGCGTTCCACAGCACCTGCATCCAGAATCAGCGTGTCAGGCAGACCTGGCTCCATCCGGCAGCCTATTTCGTGACCTGCCATACGGTAGCGCCCGGTCAGGTTGACCAGCAACGCCCTGGGGTCGCTCGGCCCGCGCGCCTCGGCCATCTGGCCACGGGTGAAATCCAGAAATCCCTCAAGGCGTTTCTCTAGGTCGGTGATCTCGGTTTCCAGGGCTGACCGGTCCTCGTCCTCCGGCATCATCGACAGGATCAGCCGCATCCGGGTCAGGGGCGTGCGCATGTCATGACTGACGCCCGAGAGCATGATCTTCTGCTGCGCGCGCTGGCGTTCGATCCGGTTGCGCATATCCAGAAACGCATGCGCGGCCGCCCTGATCTCGCGCGCGCCGGACGCGCGCAGGGCCACCCGCTCGCCGCGCCCATAGGCCTCGGCCGCAGCCCCCAGACGCCGGATCGGACGGATCTGCAAGCGCAGGAACTGGAACGCGATCAAGGTCATCAGCACCGAGGCCAGAAAGACGATCACAAGCAACTGATGCGGATTCGAGGTCGTGACCAGGCGGCGTGGCAACTGGAATTCGACGGGTCCATGGGCACTGTCCAACCACAGCCGGACAGTCCCCGGCAGGGTTTTCAGATCGGCCCCAAGATAGTTGGGCAACTCCTCGGCAAAGACACGGATGATTTCGCGCCCTGCAAGATCGAGCGATTCTATCCGGGCTGGCATGACAGGCGTACCACTTTCGGGGGGCAGGACGATCTCGATTTGCAGGATGACGGTCAGATCAGAAAGCGCGTTCAGCACCTGATCCGGTTCGGAACTGCCATCCAGTCGATGTGTCAGAAAGCTGATGTCGCGCAGGATGTTCGTCGTCATCTGAGCGGTCACACGCTCGTAGTGACGTTGTACGAAGACGACAGACAGCACGATCTGGATCACGAGGATCGGGACGATCAGGATCAGGATGGCCCGTCCATAGAAGCTGACTGGAAGTATGTGCTGCAGGAACCGTGGTGACATGGGACCACGTTACTGCAAATCCTGCCTTTCGGGACAGGTTTTCCTCTGGCCGCAGGTCAAAAACCACCACGTGTCAGAAAGGCTGCGCGCGCAAATGGAAGGCGCGGCTGCGCGATCTCGGTGCTCCGCGTCATCGGGTGCATGTGTAGTTTCGCGGGCACAAGTCCGATAGAGCACGGCCCGGGCGGGAAAATCCCGATACGGCCCGAACCGCAATCGCTGGATCTGCCGGTTCCAGGGGTATTGCGCAGACAGAGGGGCAAGGTCGAGTCCGTGCATGCGGGTACGTGAAACCTGTTTGATGCAGGGTCGATCCGTTGATGGGACCTGCAGGTCTTACCGGGTCCGGGCCGTGTCTTCGGCTGCGTGCGGCGGCGCATCAGTCCTCATCGTTTCCTGAAAGCATCGCCTCCAGCCGTGCGCGCAGGGCTGCACTTTCATCAAGTGCTGCGCGCCCCTGAGCCAGTGGGGCCGCACCCGGTGACGGTCGGGTTTCGGGCTCGGGCTGCCCCATGCTTGGGCGGTCTTCCAGGTCCGACAGCACAGTTTCAGCCTGTGAACCACCGGACCCCGCAGGGGCATCGCGCGGCTGTATGTCATCTTCACGGCTCAGCGATTCCACCGCGGCCCGCGCCCGTGTAACGCTTGCGTCGTCTTCCGGACTGTCGCGGAAAATCCGTTGCAAGACGTCATCGCGGTCGGCCATGCGCGTGCCCGGATCAGGTTTCAGAACAGAATTACTGTCGAGATCGAGGTCAGGTGATGCATCAAGCCTCTGTGCCGGGTCCGCATCTGTCAAGCTGTCGGCGTCAATGGCCTCCAACAGCGCGGCCTGTTGTTCGAAACCAAGGCCCCGCAAGCGCTCTGCAAGCGCCTGACGTGTCGTCTGCGGCAGGCTCTGGTCATCCCACGGCGTTTGGGCAAACACAAAAGTGACGAAGTCCGCATCCTCCGCATCCTTTGCGAGGCTGGAGAGCACCGCTGTGCGCAACGCCGCGCGCAGCGGCGGATCGAAGCCCGCGTCCCGCCCGGTCAGAAGATCGAATGCAGTGGCGAAGTTTCCATTACGCGCTTCGGCGAGGGTCAACAGGCGCGCTACCTCCTGACCCTCTGGGCTGTGACGCAATGCCGGAAGCCGGGTCTGTGCCAGTGTGATCAGCTTCGCCTCGACTGGCTCATCTTCTGTCAGCCGCCGCTCCATGAGGAAGATCAGCGTCGCATCCGAATTCTCCGGCGACAGACCGGCCTCGATCTGTGCTGTACGGTCCGCGGGGGCTGTGGTCAGATCCAGGCTGGTCCGGGCGAGGGTCAGTTCGGGCGTGGGCGATTGGCCAAGCCGGTCGAGTGCGTCCCGGATCATGCTCGCATGATCCAGAAGCCGATGAGCGACCAGACGCTTGACGATGACGGGGCCAAGGTGAAGGCGCAGATGCGCCGGTAGCGCACCGACGGCCTGGACCAGCAGATCAAGTCCCGCTTTGGTCAGGGCGTCGGCTTCGGGTTGTGCCAGAAAGGCCCAGAGCACGCCCATCTTGCCGCAAGTGGCCAATCCGGCAAGGTGATCAGAATGCTCTGGTGGGGAAAGGTCCAGCAAAAAGCTGATCTGGCGCAGGACTGCGCTGGCCGCGGTTGGTGTCTCGAGTATTGACAGCACCATCCGGGCCTCTGCCCCGAACCCCATTGCAAGGAACTGCTGCGCGAGTGCCACGACGGTCGCAGGGTCGATGATGTCGAATTCAGTATGTAGCCGCTGGAGCAATCGCGCCATGCTGGGCGCGTCCGCGCTCTCATGCTGCGCGATAAAATCGATCAGTCCCGGATCGGGACAGGTGTCGTCCCGGCCCTGCGCGGTTTCTGTGTCCTGTCGGTCCGCGGTCATCTGGAAATGCGCCATCGCGGTGGCTCCGCCCGGAAGGGGGACTGTGGCGTCCGGCGGCTCACGTGATCCGCGGAACGCAGATGTACTTTCCAAAACGCCAGAAGAGACGTGGCGCGCAAGGGAGTGCGTGAGAACTTCGATCATCGCGGCGCGGGGTGTCGGGCCGCCGGGGTTTTCACTCTCCTGCACTGTCGGCGGCGCCATGTCGGGCAATCGGCTCGGGAAGAGTTGTGCCAGGGTAAGCGCAAGGCCCGGGCCGGGGTCTGGCGGCACATCGCGCAGGGACCGGGCAAGGTTCCGGCCCGCGCGGCGTGCCTCGGTCCCGGGCAGCGCCGTGTCAGGCTGTTGCGCGATGCTGCGCGGGCGCGGGCGCAGGGTGCTGAGCGGAGCAAGACCGACGCCACCAGCGGATCCGAAGATGTCGATCACCAGAAATTGGGGGATATCCTCGGACGCGCGAATCTCGCAGACGCAGGCGAGCGAAAGCTGAAGGCCGCCTTCGACAGGTTGCAGGTCGCGCAGGCGGGTGCGGGGTATCCGCGCGAAGGTCTGCGAGAGATCGAAGATGACAGGGGGGCCACTGACGATGATCTGTGCGCGGGACCCGTCGGACGTGACACGCCAGGTGTTGTCCTCCGGTATCTGGATCACCAGCCGCGTATACGCGTCATGTTCGCCACCGCGCACGGGGATGGTGGTGACCTGTGCAAAGAGACCCTGCGGAGTTGGCAGAGATAGGAAAAACAACAGCAAGAGCGCGCGCCACCACATCCGCTAGGCCGCATTTTTCTTGAGGTCACGCATCGCGCTCTCGAGGTCGTTGAATTCGGGGCGGTGTTGATGCGGTGTATTCTGTCTCCCGACCTCGATGCAGATATTCGCCGGATGCGCATGCAGGTTGGCGATCATGACTTCGCGGATAAGCTGGTAGAAATGATCGTCTTCCTCCACGATCATCCGCATCCGGCCGGCTGCCGGGCCGACGAAGCAATAGGCCAGAAAGACGCCCAGAAACGTACCGGTCAGCGCGCCGCCGATCATCGCGCCCAGTATCGCGGGTGGCTCGTCGATCGCGCCCATTGTCTTGATGATACCCAGCACGGCTGCGACGATCCCAAGGGCGGGCAGCGCATCGGCCACTACCTGGACGGCATGGCTTGTATGCAGCGCATGTTCCTTGCGCCCCTCGAGCCGTTTGTCGAGAACCTCCTCGACCTGGTGGGGGTCGTCATAGTTCATGGAGGCGGCGCGCAGGGTGTCGCAGATCAACTCGACCACATCCTGGTCCGCCTGAATCTTGGGGTAGCGTGAAAAAATGGGCGATTCGCCTGGCGCCTCGATATGTTCTTCCACGGCGACAGGGTTCTGGCGGCCCAGCCAGATCAACTCGAACAGCAGGCACAGAATGTCGCGGTAGTCTTCCGAGGCCCATTTCGCGCCCCTGAAAACACGCACGATATCGCGCCCCGACGCCTTCACGGTGCTGATGTCATTGCCGATGATGAAGCCACCAAGCGCCGCGCCCCCGATGATCACCATTTCGAATGGCAGCGCCTTGAGGATGATGCCCATGGTGCCGCCGGAGCCGAGATACCCCCCGACGACCATGACCAGGACAATGACGATTCCAATGATTGCAAACACTTCTGACCCCGGTTCTGTCACTTTTTGGATGCAGGCTTCGCAACCGCCCCGCAGGACCGCATCCTTCCATCGAAAGCTTAAGATTCTGCTTCTACCGCGCCCTCGGACTATCAAACCTGTCCGCCTGCCGCATGAGGATCAGTTCCGCGGGGTGCGGGCATGACGACCGGCAAGGATCGCGCTGATCGCATAGGCGACCATGGGGTCGAGACCGGACATGACCTCTCCCGCGAATTCCGGCCGCAGGCGTCCGATGAACCCGGCGGCAAATTCGGCGTCCATCTGCGCGAACAATCCCGCAGCCTGTGCCGGCTTCATGCTTTCAAAAACCGTTGTGAGATGGCGCAGATCGTTTTCGGCTGCGGTTTCGGTGGTTTTGAGCGTTGCTGCAAGCT
>SLQN01000344.1 GCA_007131465.1 Paracoccaceae bacterium | reverse complement strand
TTCAGCAACCGTGAGGCCCGTGTATTGTGCAACCACAACCACGCCAGAGCTTTCGAAGATCTGGCCGAGTTCCTCGACCACTTTCTCTTTTTGGGCTCTATCCACAGGGTCTCTCCAATTATCGGGGGTTTTGCCCCCGGCTCGTTGCGCCAGACTGGCGTCTGGCATGAAGTCCGAACGGGCCTTCCCAATATCGCCCGAGGAAACATCCCCGGAAACCATTGTTCCACTCCCGTCTCGGGCAGGAATTATGATGGTCGGACCATCACCCACCGTCTCGGACGAATCATCACGGCATGCAGACATAGGTCTGCTACCGAGACGGTTGTCTCCATAGTCGCAACCGCGCGCGATGCCAAGGGCGAAATTGATCATCTTGCACCATCGGCCTGCATCCCGGGCTGACCCGGCGCGCAGCCTAGCGCGTCACGCCCTGCAACTGATCACGGTAATACTCTGCCTCGGCGCGCGCTTCGCGCAATCCGTCCATCGCAGCCGACAGTTCCGCCTCGGTCTGGCTCAGGCGGTTGGTCAGATCACGTTCGCGTGTCTCTACATATTCTATTGCCTGATCGCGGATCAGTTCGGCCTCGTGCAAGGCTTGTGCCATGCGGTCCAACTCGCTCAGGTCGGATTGCCGCACGCGGGTAAAGCGGTGCACCAGCCAGTTCGCGGCCCAGCCCAGCGCAAAGGCCACGAACAGGATGACTGCCGTCGCAATAACAAATTCGGTGCGGTTCATCGTGCTCCCTTATCGCGGGTTTTTTCTCAAGCCAAGACAAAAACCCGTGCACCCACACACCACGTCAGCGCTCGGGCCGGGCAGCGGGGCGGCGTGTGTCGCCAGCCCCCATGGTAACAACGATCTCCAGTTCGGATTCGTCGGTTGGCTCCGGCGGTTCCTGCGGCGCCGCGTCTTCGCCCAGTTCCGCCGCGGCCGCTTCGGCGGACGCCCCGATCAGACGAAATTCGATACGACGGTTTGCCTCGCGCCCGGCAGCAGTGGAATTGTCGGCGACCGGAAATTCCGGCCCATAGCCCACGGCCACAAAATCCGACACCAGAGCGCCGCGTTGCAATAGCCCCGCGACAACGGCTTCGGCGCGCTGCTGGCTCAGGCGCATGTTCGTCTCCAACCGCCCCTGGCTGTCGGTATGGCCCGCGACTTCCATCTCCAGCCGCCCACATTCGCGCAGGGTCTCGGCAATCCGGTCCATGACCCGGCTTGTGCCCGAATCGATCGACGCCGAACCGGGGTCAAAGGTGATCTGCTTTTCCTCAAGAATGGCGTTGATCCACCCCGCGCAGCGCGCGGGCGTTGGCTGCATCGCAACCGGGTCGAATTTCTCGTCATAGCGAATATCGAGGTTGAACACCGCCGCACCGCCCAGCTTTTCGGTGATCGTGCGCGACAGCCGGTCCGATACGGTTGCATCGCCGGACACGCCGCGCAGGTCGAAACGGTCGGGCCGCACGCGAGCAAGCCCGTGTTCCAGTTGCCCCAGCGTGTCCACGGCCAGAAGCGACCGCACCGACCATCCCTCGGGCAGGTCGGGATCAATCCGGACATTCATCCGCACGGAATTCAGACCGAATTCCGACCGTGCCAGCGCCTGCACCGCATCGCGCGACCTCTCGTCGATCAACGTGCCGCGCAGCAGGACCACGCCATCCTCGCCCCGGCTGGCCACGAATTCGACCACTTCGCCGCCATGCGTGTCCTCGCCGGTGGGCGGCGAGAGGCGCAAAGCGTTCAGGGCAAAGGCATCCGGCAGGCGCTGTTCCAGATCGGCGGCAGCCCTGTCCAGCGTTTCGGGGGCCACAGTGTATGGCACGATCAGCGAGATATCCATGTCGGACAGCGTCACGCTGCCCGCACCCAGCCCGCCCAGCGCACGGATGGATTCGGCAGCGGCCACCTGCCAGCGCGGCGACGGGCTGCCCAGCCCCAGCGTGCATTCGATCACGCCCTGCGCGCCCGCCACGCGCCCGGCGCGCAAGATAGCCGCGCGGGCCTCGGTCGAATCGGCGGCACAGGCATCGAAACGCGCGCCGGCCTCGTCCATCACGAACCGCAGCGTGAAGGGTGTTATTACAGGCCGCGGGGCCGAGATGCTGATGCTTGCAATCAGCCCGCGCGGGCTCTCGCGCATCAGGCGCTCACGCCATGCATCGCGCTGCTCTGCGCTGTCGGCCAGCCCCGTCACCTCGACCTGATTGGCACTGACCGACACCTTGCTGGCCGGGATCAGCGCCAGCGCCTGCAAGCCGAACTCCACAGCCTGATCCCAGCCGAAAGGAACCGGATGATTAGCGGTCTCGAGCATTTCCACCACCGAAATCTCGGGGTCGATGGCCTCGATCCGTGCAACGATGGTTTCGGTCGCCAGCACAGCCGGAACAAGCCCGATCAGCGACACATCCAGCCCATTGCGCAGAATCTCCATCTGAAAGCGCGGGGCCGCAATCTCGACCGAGGGGGCGACACTGATCGCGTCGATCACCCGCTCTGCGGCGACAATGCTCGACACGGCGCTCAACGCGCGAAAGCGGCTCGCCTCACTTTCGGCCTCGCCGCGCAGCGTCAGCAGCAGGCCATCGGTCTCGATCTCGGCCCAGTCCAGGCCGTTATCCGTCAGCACCGATGCAGCATCGCGCGCCACCACATGCTCGATCGCGCGCACGGCCAGCGTGGCCGAGGCAAAGGCCAGCACCAACGCCAGCGCAAAGCTCAGCGTCATCAGCACAGCGCCCTTGTAGCGCGCGACCAACCCGGCCCAAAGCGGCGGGGACAGTGGCGCGGCCTGTGTCACATCATTATCCATGCACGTCCCCTAGCGCCTTGCGGGCATGGGCGCAATCACACGAAGATGGTGATGGCAAGAAACAGCGCAGCCAAGGCGCCCGCGTCGCGGTTCGAGCGGAACAGCTTGAGACAGGTCTCGGCATCATCGATATCAAGCTTGCTCAGTTGCCAGTTCATATGCGCCCCCATCGCCCAGGCCCCGGCCAGCCCCAGCGACATCTTCAGCGGGTCCGCCACAGGCGACAGCGCATAGATCACAGAAAGCGACATCAGCACCACCGTCGCAATCAGAAAACCGCGCAGCCAGGCTTCGGTATTGTCGCCAAACAGCCGCGCAGTCGACTTCACGCCGATCAGTTCGTCATCCTCGCGGTCCTGATGGGCATAGATCGTGTCATAGAACAGTGTCCAGGAAATGCCCGCCAGATACAGGAATACCGCAGGCACGCCCAGCGCCCCGGTCTGCGCGGTCCAGGCCAGGATTGCGCCCCAGTTGAAGGCGAGCCCCAGAAACACCTGCGGCCACCAGGTGAAGCGCTTGGCGAAAGGATAGATCGCCACCAGCCCCAGCGACATCAGCCCCAGCCCGATCGCTGTCCAGTTGAAGGTGAACAGGATCAGCGCCGCAACGGCGGCCTGCGCGCCCATCCAGAGTGCCGCCTGCTGGCCCGTCACCTGCCCCGATGGCAGGGGCCGCGACCGTGTGCGCGCCACCTTGTCGTCGATATCGCGGTCGGTGATGTCATTCCAGGTGCAGCCTGCCCCGCGCATCAGCACCGCCCCGATCCCGCAGCCCACGAAGATCCAAAAGGTCAGCCATCCGGCGGTTTCGGGAAAGGCCGCAGCCCCCAGCGCTGCCCCCCACCAGCACGGCAGCAACAAGAGCCATGTGCCGATGGGCCGATCAACCCGCGACAGCCGCAGATAGGGCTTTGCCTGCGCAGGCGCATAGCGATCCACCCAGTTCAGCGCATAGGCGTCCGCTACGCTGTCATCGGGCGTCTCGCCCTCTGGCCTTTGATCGCTTCCAGTCATACTCTGGGCCTCATGGACAATGACAGCACTCGCGCGAAAATCCGGCTCTTTGTAGAGCAGCCTCTGGGGGAGGGGCAAGACATAGACCTGTCCGAAGGCCAGGCGCATTATCTGTTCAAGGTCATGCGCCAGTCCATCGGCGCGAATGTTGCGCTTTTCAACAGCCACGATGGCGAGTGGCTGGCCGAAATCACGGCGGCGTCAAAGCGCGGCGGGGTGGTCCGCTGCAAGAGGCAAAGCGCGCCGCAGCGCCTGCCACCCGACCTGTGGTTGCTGTTCGCGCCGCTGAAAAAGGCGCGCACGGATTATATTGTCGAGAAGGCCGCCGAACTCGGGGCGGCGCGGATCGTCCCGGTGCAGACCGAGTTCACCAATGCCGAGCGCATCCGGCAGGACAGGCTTCAGGCCCATGCCATCGAAGCCGCCGAGCAATGCGGCGGAACCTATGTCCCCGAGGTCGCCCCCCTGACCCCACTGGCGCATATTCTCGACACATGGCCCGGGGGCCGCACCCTGATCTGGGCTGATGAATCGCTGGCGGATGCCGCGCAGAGCGCGGACCTGCCCCCGGCGCCGGCAGCGCTTCTGATCGGGCCAGAGGGCGGGTTCTCGAACGCCGAGCGCGCGCGGTTGCGCGGGATTGCGGGCGTGCATCCCATCGCGCTTGGCCCGCGCATCCTGCGCGCCGACACCGCCGCCGTGGCCGCCCTGACCCTGTGGCAGGCTACGCAAGGGGATTGGGGCTGATGCTGGACACTATGCCATGCCCCTGATCCGCCCGGAACTGGCCGTCCTTGTCAAACGCTGGTCAGAGGTTCTGATCGGGGGCGCGGTGGCGCTGTTCGGCCTCTGGGCATTGCAGGCCCATGATCCTTTCTTTCGGGTTCTCGCCGGGCTTGTCGTGCTGGCGGGGATTGGTCTGGCCTTCATCGGCTGGCGGCGCTTGCGCTTCCGGCGCGATGGGGGCGGGCCGGGGATCGTGCAGCATGTCGAAGGGCAGATTTCCTATTTCGGCCCGGAAGAGGGCGGTTTCATGGCCCTGCGCGACATCGTGGAACTGCATCTGATCGGGCATGGCACCCGCTGGCTGCTGATCGCTGATGGCACGCGGCTGGAAATCCCGGTCACGGCCCAGGGGGCGGACGGATTGTTCGACGCCTTCGCCACCCTGCCCGGCCTGCGGATGCACACACTTCTGGACGCGCTGGACGATACGACCCCGCCAGAATCGCGCGCGCTCTGGCTGCACCCGGCGCGGTCGGGGCGATATCTGCACCTGCGCTGAGGCTTGACTTGGCGGCGCGCAAACTCCAAGGCTGCGGCCTGACACAGGACCAACGGATCGGAGCGCGCGCATGTCCATTCCCCAGACCGGCGGCGGGCCGATCGAAAGCAAGGCCCAGCTTGCGGAATATCTGGCCGCGGGCTGCAAGCCCAAGGCCGACTGGCGCATCGGCACCGAGCACGAGAAATTCGGCTATTGCCGCGACACGCTGAACCCCCTGCCTTATGACGGCCCGCGCTCGATCAAGGCGGTGCTGGAAGGGCTGCGCGACCGCTTCGGCTGGACGCCTGTCATGGAAGGCGACCACATCATCGGGCTGGAAAAGGACGGCGCGAATGTGTCGCTGGAACCGGGTGGCCAACTGGAGCTTTCGGGTGCACCCCTGGAAACCATCCACCAGACCTGCGACGAAGTGAACCTGCATCTGCGCGAAGTGCGCAGCGTGGCCGAGGAGATCGGCGTCGAATTCATCGGACTCGGCGCGGCCCCGATCTGGACGCATGCGCAGATGCCGGTCATGCCCAAGGGCCGCTATGCACTAATGACAGACTACATGGACCGCGTCGGGACCATGGGCAAGACGATGATGTATCGCACCTGCACGGTGCAGGTGAATCTCGACTTCGGGTCCGAGGCCGATATGGTCCAGAAACTGCGCGTGGCGCTGGCCCTGCAACCTGTGGCGACAGCGCTTTTCGCGAATTCGCCCTTTCTGGAGGGCAAACCCAACGGCCACAAAAGCTGGCGCGCGCGGGTCTGGCGCGATCTGGACCCGGCGCGCACCGGCATGCTGCCCTTCGTCTTCGAGGACGGTTTCGGGTTCGAGCAATGGGTGGATTACGCGCTCGATGTGCCGATGTATTTCGTCTACCGCGATGGCCGCTACATCAATGCGCTGGGGCAGTCCTTCCGCGACTTCCTTGCCGGTCGCCTGCCTGCGCTGCCCGGCGAAATCCCGACCCTGTCGGACTGGGCCGATCATCTGACTACCATTTTCCCCGAAGCACGCGTCAAGAAATTCATCGAGATGCGCGGCGCAGACGGCGGGCCGTGGCGCAGGCTCTGCGCACTGCCGGCCTTCTGGGTCGGGCTGACCTATGATCAATCCGCGCTCGATGCCGCATGGGACCTTGCGAAAGGGCTGGATGCAAAGACGCGCGACGGGCTGCGGGTCGCGGCCTCGGTCGATGGGCTGGCGGGTTCGGCGGGCGGCGTGAAGCTGATGGATCTGGCACGCGAATGTGTGGCGATTGCCGAAGCGGGCCTGCGCGCCCGCGCCTGCCCCGGCGCGGGCGGCCTGCTGCCGGACGAGACGCATTTCCTGAACGCGCTCAAGGAAAGCCTCGCCACCGGCCAGACCCCTGCCGATGAATTGCTGGCGCGCTATCACGGCGACTGGCAGGGCGATCTGACCCGCATCTATGCCGAATACAGTTACTGACGCTCTTCAACCGAAAGGTGTTTTCTATAGACAATGCGTGTGGACTGCGCGAGCATGCGGGGTGCGATAAGTTTATTGATCCTTGAGGTGATATGATAAATGAAGTTACAAAACGGATGCTTGAAAATTCCGGCTTCGAACGTACGTTCAGGGGCTTGCGCTCCGATATCGCCCGACTAGCTGCTAGTGCTCTGAGTCTGAC
>SLQN01000485.1 GCA_007131465.1 Paracoccaceae bacterium | reverse complement strand
CATCTGCTTTCCTCCCTACTCGGCGGCTTTGGCGGGCGCGCTACGCGCGGCAATCGCATCGGCCAGCGCCAGCACATTCATCGCCATCTTCTCGGAGGCCGCGTCGATCATCTTGCCATCCAGCGAGGCCGCGCCCTTGCCCATCGCTTCGGCCTTGCGCAATTCCTCGATGATGCGCCGTGCGCGGGTGATCTCGGCCTCGGGCGGGCTGAAGACCGTGTTCGCCATCCCGATCTGGCTCGGGTGGATCGCCCATTTCCCCTCGAACCCCAGCGCCGCAGCACGCTCGGCCGCCGTGACATAGCCATCGGGATCATTGAAATCGCCAAACGGGCCATCCAGCGCGCGCAGCCCATAGGCGCGGCAGGCGATGATCATGCGCGACAGCGCGGCATGCCACTGATCGCCCGGATAGGCCGGGTTCAGCCCGCCGATATTGACCGTGCGCGCCCGCATCGAGGCGGCGTAATCCGCCACCCCGAAATGCAACGCCTCCAGCCGCGAGTCGGAGGTGGCGGCATGGCGGGCGATCTCCTCGACATTGGCCATGCCCAGCGCGGTCTCGATCAGCGCCTCCAGCCCCACGCGCCGCGTCAGCCCGCAGGCCTGTTCGATCTGGTTGACCAGCGCATCGACCATGTAAAGGTCCGCCACCACGCCCAGCTTCGGGATCAGAAGCATATGCACGCGGTCGCCCGCCTGTTCCATGATATCGACGACATCGCGGTACATATACCCTGTGTCCAGTCCATTGATCCGCACACTGACAGTCTTGCCCTTCGCCTCCCAGTCGATGTCATTGAGCGCGGCAATCGCATTCTTGCGCGCCTGCGCCTTTTCCGGGGGCGCGACGGCATCCTCCAGATCCAGGAACACCACATCGGCGGCACTGTCTGCCGCTTTCTCGATCATGCCGACATTCGAGGCCGGAACAGCAAGGGTAGAGCGTTGCAGCCGCTGGCGGCGCAGGGGGAAAAGCGAATGGCTCATGGCATTGACCTTATTCGGCAGCGATGGACAGCGCGGGGGCGAGGGGCTGCGCGGCAAAGACCGCTTGCGCCGCCGCAAGCCCCGCCCCCAGATCGACCCGCGCCCCTGCGGCTTTCAGCGACAATTCGGCAATGCCAAGCGCGGTCAGGCACATGCCCTCATTCAGATCGCCCAGATGGCCGATGCGGAACGCGCGGCCTGCCAGCGGGCCAAGCCCCGCGCCGAAATGCGTGTTATAGCGGTCACGCGCGATGGCGATGACCTCGCGCGCATCGACATCCTGCGGGGTGCGGATCGCCGTGACGGTGTCAGAGGCAAAAAGCGGATGCTCGGCCACGGTTTGCAGGCCCAGCGCTCCAATCCCGGCGCGGATGCCTGTGGCCAGACGGTGGTGGCGGGCATAGACCGCGTCCAGCCCTTCGGCCCGCAACCGGGCCAGCGCGGCGCGCAAGCCGTGCAGCAGCTGCGCAGGCGGGGTGAAGCAGAAGGACCCGGCATCATGCGCGCCCAGCATTGCGCGCAGGTCAAGGAAACTGCGCGGCATCGTGCTTGTCGCCATCGCGTCCAGCGCACGCGGGCTTGCGGCCAGAATGCCCAGGCCCGCGGGGCACATCAGCCCCTTCTGGCTGCCCGCGATGGCCAGATCAACGCCCCATGCGTCCATCTCGAACGGGATCGAGCCGATGCTCGACACACCATCGACGAACAGAAGCGCGTCGTGGAAGCAGCTATCAAGCGCATGCCGCACCCCCGCCACATCCGAGGTGACACCCGTGGCGGTTTCATTATGCGTGACGAAAACCGCGCGGATTTCGCCCATGCGGTCCGCGCCCAGCCGGCGCGCGATTTCCGTGACGGGGCACGGCGCGCCCCAGGCCACGTCAATCGCCTCGACCCGCAGGCCAAGCGCCTGCGCCATCTGCGCCCAGAGGTCCGAGAACTGCCCGTGCCGGGCCATCAGCACCTTGTCACCGGGGCAAAGGGTGTTGGTGATCGCGGCCTCCCACGCGGCCGTGCCGGAACCGGGAAACAGCGCGATACGCCCACCCCGCGTGCCGAAGACAGGTTTCAGCCCGTCCAGCACCGGCCCCAGCAGGTCCGCGAAGTCAGGCGCGCGGTGGTCCTGCATCGGCACGATCATCGCGCGCTGCACATCAGCAGGCACATTGGTCGGGCCGGGAATGAAAAGATGGGCTGTGCCCGTGCGAAATTTGGTCTGCATGAAAAGTCCTCCATCGGGCAGACCATGCCAGACACGCGCCCTTGCTGCGAATGAAAGCGGGTTCTGCTGTAAATGCGAGAATTTACAAAGCTACGATTTTGTAATACTGTAAACTTTACGCATTTCTCAGGATACAAGATCATGCGCAAGACCTTCATCGGCCCGCATCTGCGCCGCCTGCGGCAAGAGGCCTCCGAAACGCAGGCCCAGATGGCCCGGCGTCTTGGCATCAGCGCCGCCTATGTGAACCTTCTGGAAAACAACCAGCGCTCGGTCTCGGTCGCCCTGCTGCTGCGGCTGTTCGAGCATTACGGTGTCGACTGGCACGACATCGCCGAAGACGGCACAGGCGCGCAACTGGCGGATCTGCGCGGCGCGCTGCATGACCCGCTGTTTGATGATATTCGCCCCGACCTTCAGGAACTGCGCGGCGCGCAGACCCATGCGCCACAACTGATCAAGGCCTTCCTGCGGCTGCATCACGCCTATCTGGGTGCGTCCGACCAGTTGCTTGCGCTTGCCGCCCGGCCCGATGACATGGGTCCGGTCTTCGCCGCCTCGCCCGAGGGGGCAGTGCATCATTTCTTCCGCCGGCAGCGCAACCATTTTCCTGCGCTGGAACAGGCCGCCGCCGATTTCTGGCCCTCTGGCACGCCCTCGACAGACGACCTCTATGCCGCGCTCAAGGCAAGACTGCGCCAGGACCACGGGATTGCAACGCAACTTGTCCGCGTCAGCGACATGGCGCGCAGCCTGCGCCATTACGATCAGGCCAATGCCGAACTGCGCCTCTCCGAAGCCCTCGACCACCCCAACCGCGTCTTTCAGCTAACCCATGTTCTGGGGCTGATCGAATGTCGCGACACGCTGGAGACGTTGCTGCAAGGGTCTGGCGTGGATTCGCCGCAGGGCCGGTCGCGCGCGCTGGTCGAACTGGCCAATTACTTCGCCGCTGCCGTTCTGATGCCCTATGATGCGTTTCTGGCCGAGGCGCGCGCGTCGAAATACGATTTCGACCATCTGGCCACCCGGTTCGGGGTCAGTTTCGAGCAGGCCTGCCACCGCGCCACCACCATGCAGCGCGAAGGGGCGCAGGGTGTGCCCTTCTTCTTTCTGCGTGTGGACAAGGCCGGGAATGTGACAAAGCGGTTCAACGCGACCGATTTTCATCTGGCCGAATATGGCGGGGCCTGCCCCAAGCTGGATGTGCATATGACCTTTCGCCTGCCGGGGCGGATCGTCCCGCAACTGGTGGAGATGCCTGACGCCTCGCAATATTTCGTCTTTGCGCGCACTGTGGACCGCCCGATATTCGAACGCCACGGGCAGGACAACCGTCTGGCCGTCGCGATGGGCTGCACTATCGCCCATGCACCCGAGATCAGCTATGCCGAAAGCGTAGCCCTGCAGGGCGCGCCCTTCACCCAGATCGGGATCAACTGTCGCATCTGCCCGCGTGCAGGCTGCGAACAGCGCGCCCATCAGGCCAGCGTGCTGACAACCCCGGTCGATGAAAGCCGCCGCGGCCCGACGCGCTATGATGCCTGAGAGTTGTGCGCCACGGCACAGCCCCTGTGGGCGGCTGGGCCATGCGCCTTGCGGGCCTTGGCGTTATATCATTGCTCGAAACACGCATCGGAGACCAGCATGACACAGACATATTCCCCCATTGCCGGGCTGCACCATGTCACGGCGATATCGGGACCGGCGCAGGCCAATCTCGATTTTTATACCCGGACGCTGCGCACGCGGCTGATCAAGCGCACCGTGAACTTTGACGCCCCCGAGATGTATCATCTCTATTACGGCACCGAAGATGCCCGACCGGGATCGGTGCTGACATTCTTCAACCGCGAGGATGACACGCGCGGCCGGGCGGGCGAAGGCGCCGCGCAGGCCTTCGCCTATGCCGTGACGCCCGAGGCTCTGGCCGACTGGCGGGCGGAATTGGGGGGCACGCGCTTCACCCGCTTCGGGGCCGAGGGTCTGGCGCTGACCGACCCGCATGGGCAGGCGTTCGAACTGATCGCGGACCCCGATGCCGGGCCTTGGGGCGAATTTCATTCGGCGACACTGTGGCTGGCCGATCCGGCCCCGACTGCGGACATCCTGACCGGGGTATTCGGCTACGAATATATCGGCGAGGAGCGCGGCACAGGCGGCACGCGGCAGCGCTATGCCCTGCCCGGCACGGCGCCGGGGCGCATTCTGGACCTCTGGCGCGCGGACACCCCGGTCGCGGCGCGGCCCGGTCCAGGTACGATCCATCACATCGCCTTTCGCGCCCGCGACGCAGGCCATCAAATGGCGCTGCGCGAGGTGCTGCTGGCCCGCGGCGAACGTGTGACCGAAGTCAAGGATCGCCAGTATTTCAAGGCCATCTACTTCCGCGAACCGGGCGGCGTGCTGTTCGAGATTGCAACCGACGGGCCGGGCTTTGCGACGGACGAGTCGATGGCGCATCTGGGCGAAAGCCTGCAACTGCCGCCCCAGCACGAACCCCGCCGCGCCGAGCTGGAAGCCCGCCTGCCCACGCTTGACGTGTGATCATAAGCGGTCGAAGTGGTGAGCCGGACAGGATTCGAACCTGTGACCCGCTGATTAAAAGTCAGCTGCTCTACCAACTGAGCTACCGGCCCACACTGGCGCGGTATCTAGAAAAGCCCCGCCACCGGGTCAAGGGCTAATCGGGCACAATGGCAGGAATTCGGCAGGGGGGGCCTGAACATGGCTGGTCAGGGCTTGGCGTGCAGCCTATATCGCGGACATGACACCGATGGCCTTCCCCCTCGCCTTCGCCAAGATGCATGGTGCTGGCAACGACTTTGTCGTGATCGACTCGCGCATGCGGGGTGGCCCCGTCATGTCGCCTGCGCTTGCGCGCGCAATCGGGGATCGGCATCGCGGCGTGGGCTTTGACCAGTTGGCCGAAATTACCGTGGCCGATGACGCCGATCTGCATCTGGATTTCTGGAACAGTGACGGCTCGCGCGCCGGGGCCTGCGGCAATGCGACCCGCTGCGTGGCTGCGCTCGTCATGGCCGAGACCGGGCGCGACCGTATCGTGATCCGCACGGCGCGCGGGCTGTTACAAGCCGTGCAGCGCGACGGCGCGATCTGGGTGAACATGGGGCCGCCGATCCTCGACTGGCAGGATGTGCCGCTGGCGCGCGCTGTCGATCTGCTGGACCTGCCCCTGCCCGGCGCGCCTGTGGCAGTGGGCATGGGCAACCCTCATTGCGTGCATTTCGTCACGGATGCCGAGGCCGAACCCGTTCGCGCGCGCGGACCCGAGATCGAACACGACCCACTCTTCCCCGAGGCCACCAATGTCGAATTTGCGTCTCTGCTCGCCCCGGATCACCTGCGGCTGCGGGTTTGGGAACGTGGCGCAGGGCTGACGCTGGCCTGCGGGTCGGGGGCCTGCGCGACGGCTGTTGCTGCGCATCAGCGCGGGCTGACCGGGCGGTGCGTCCGTATCACGGCTGATGGGGGTGACCTGCTGGTGGACTGGCGCGACGATGGCGTCTGGCTGAGCGGACCTGTGGCGCAAGTGTTCACAGGCCAGTTCGCGCCCGCGTTCCTGGCGGACCTGACATGAGCGCGCCGCGCTTCACCACGCTGGGCTGTCGGTTGAACGCCTATGAGACCGAGGCCATGCGTGAGATGGCCGCGACGGCGGGGCTGGCGGACGCGCTGGTCGTCAATACCTGCGCTGTCACGGCCGAGGCCGTGCGCAAGGCCCGGCAGGAAATCCGCCGCCTGCGGCGCGAGAACCCGCGCGCGCCCATCATCGTGACAGGCTGCGCCGCCCAGACCGAGCCGGACACCTTCGCTACCATGCCGGAAGTGACGCGCGTGATCGGCAATGCCGAGAAGATGCGCCCCGAAACCTGGGCGCGCATGACACCCGACCTGATCGGCGCGACGGAACGCGTGCAGGTCGATGACATCATGTCGGTGCGCGAGACAGCGGGCCATCTGATCGACGGCTTCGGCACACGCGCGCGCGCCTATGTGCAGGTGCAGAATGGCTGCGATCATCGCTGCACCTTCTGCATCATCCCCTATGGGCGCGGAAATTCGCGCTCCAGCCCGGCAGGTGTGGTGGTCGACCAGATCAACCGACTGGTCGCGCAGGGCTATCATGAGGTTGTGCTGACAGGCGTGGACCTGACAAGCTGGGGCGCCGATCTGCCGGGCCAGCCCCGGCTGGGTGATCTGGTGCGGCGCATCCTGCGGCTGACCGATGTGGCGCGGCTGCGCATCTCCTCGATCGATTCCATCGAGGCGGATGACGCGCTGATGGACGTCATCGCGTCCGAACCGCGCCTGATGCCGCATCTTCACCTGTCACTTCAGGCCGGGGATGACATGATCCTCAAGCGCATGAAGCGCCGCCATCTGCGCGCGGATGCGATCGCGTTCTGCATCGAGGCGCGCAGGCTGCGCCCGGACATGGTGTTCGGCGCGGATATCATCGCAGGCTTGCCCACCGAGACCGAGGCGGCCTTTGCGCAGTCGCTGGATCTGGTCGCGGCGTGCGGGCTGACCTTTCTGCATGT
>SLQN01000545.1 GCA_007131465.1 Paracoccaceae bacterium | reverse complement strand
GGGATTGCGCGCCATGACATGGCGATTGCCGGGTTCGTTCATGTGGGTATTGATGGTGGGTCAATGGCGCGCCTGTCAACGATGGCCAGACTGGAACGGTTCCTAATCGCCAGCTTGCGCGAACTCGTCCCCGACAGCGATCGGTTCATGTCGGCCCGCTTGTATCTGTCGGAAACCTGTCAGGCACTTCGTGACAATTGCCACCCCGATACACGCCCCGATATCGTCGAGAAACTTTTGCGCGGCAAGGATCTTCAGGTGGGAACTATGATCGGGGGCTTCTGGCGGCGCTGACCGGGGATCTTGAGCTGAAAACCAGCGGCGTACACGACATGACCAGGCTGATGGAGGGCGCCTTGTTGCCGATGCATGAACAGGTCGTCGTGACACCGGGCAGGGGGTTGACTGTCTTCCGGCCCGCGATGACAGGTCACCTGAACCCGGCGCGCGGCAATTCCGCGCAGGCCCATTTCCTGCCGCTGGAAGACCCTGACCTGCGCCTGTGTGCAACGGGCGATGATGACCAGGAGATTTTCGCATTCAAGGGCGCGTCCATCAACTCTGACCGCGCACTGGAACCCGCTGGCGGTGTGTTTGCGCCGCTGGACCCGGTCGGACAGAGGCGCGTGCAATACCGTGACTGACCGCCGGGCGCGGCGTCGCCTGCCAAGACGGCGCTTGATGAATTGCTGCGCCTGTCAGGGCTTGATCCCGATTCCAGATGGAACAGGGCCGCTGTCATCGCGTGGGAAATTCGGTTGGGGCGGCGCGACGCATGGCTGGGACGGAATTTGCAGGACCATGCGCCCGCGATCACACTGCCCTGTCGGTCTGGAGCGCGAAACGTCCTGACCCCGCGACTGCCAGAGCAAGACAACCGCCCGCGACAGACCAGTTCTTGAAGAATATGGACATCTGCCAGGGATCAGACGGGATCAGGTGGAACACGCTCGTCAGCGCGCAATAGGCCGCAAGCACCATCGCCACCACCCTGACCCGCACCCCGATGACAAGCGCGACGCCTGTCGCCGCATTGAATGCCATCGCGGGCCAGACCAGCGCCGGGGGCAGATTGCGCATCTCCAGCAGCGCCATGGCATCGGCAGGGGAGAAGAGTTTCTGTATCGCGCCCCCCAGAAACAGCGTTCCGATCAGGAGTCTTGCTGCAAGCAGGGCGAAATCGGGCCAGCCGCGCGTGGATATCTTGCCGTCTGTCATCGTCATCTGTGCGGTTCGCGAAACGCGCGCAAGGCGGGGCCTGATCCGCCTTGCAGCATGGTTTGTTTCAGCGCGGCAGAAGCACGCCATCGACCACATGGATCACGCCGTTCGACTGGGTCACATCGGCGGTGCTGACAAGATGGGCATTGCCGCTTTCATCAAAGATGAACACCTCGCCCGACGGGCTGACCTGCGCGGAAAGAGCCGCACCCGACAGCGTGTCGAAGTGGAAAAAGCCATCGGCGGACGCGCGCGCCTGTTCCATCAGTTCAGCCGCAGAGATATTGCCCTCGACGACATGGCTGGTCAGGATCCGGGTCAGGTCGTCACGATTTTCTTCCATCAGCAATGTATCGACAGTCCCGTCGGGCAGTGCGTCGAAGGCTGCATTGGTGGGGGCGAACACAGTGAACGGACCCTCGCCTTGCAGCGTCTCGCCCAGTTCGGCGGCCTTGATCGCAGCGACAAGCGTTGTGTGATCCTGGGAGTTCATGGCGTTGTCGATGATATTGCGGTCCGCGAACATCTCCGCGCCGCCGACCATAGGGTTGTCGCCAGACGCCATGTCGTCTGCCATCGCGGTGGCGCTGCCGTCCATGGCGCTATCAGGGGCCATGTCTTCCTCTGTCGTCATGTTGGCGTCCATCGCTGTGTCATCACCGCCCGGCAGCAGCACGGCATCGACCACATGAATGACGCCGTTGGACTGAATGACATCGGCAATGGTCACAGTCGCTGTGCCGCCGGTTTCATCAGTCAGGGTGATCATTGCGCCCGACATGCGCAGTTCCAGCATGCAGCCGCCCAGCGTTTCGACCATATGGACCCCATCGCCATCCGCGATCATGCCTTCAATGGCGTCGGACATGGCCTCGGAATCCAGCACATGGCAGGTCAGGACTTCGGCCAGCGCGTCCTTGTTTTCGGGCATCAGCAGCGTATCGACCGTACCATCGCGCAGGGCATCGAACGCCGCGTTCACCGGCGCGAACACTGTGAACGGACCTTCGCCTTGCAGCGTCCCGGCCAGATCCGCCGCCTGCACGGCTGCGACCAGTG
The DNA here is from genome assembly GCA_007131465.1 of Paracoccaceae bacterium. Lineage (GTDB taxonomy): Bacteria > Pseudomonadota > Alphaproteobacteria > Rhodobacterales > Rhodobacteraceae > Roseinatronobacter. The sequence continues at coordinate 4,507 of SLQN01000545.1, read as the reverse complement.
TCGTGTGATCCTCGGAATTGGCAGCATTTTCGATGATGTTGCGGTCCGAGAGCATCTCGGCGCCGCCGACCTCGGGGTTGTTCATCTGCGCGATTACGGGTGCTGCGACAAGGATCGTCGCGGACATCAGCGCCGCGTGAAGGGGTAGTCTCATGAATTCGTTCTCCTGTTGACGCCGGTATTGGCGCGAGGGTCGAGGATGTTGCGTCAGTAGAGCAAGAACCGACGATGCCGCGCGGACGTTCCCGAAATCAGCAAGCCAACACCTGACACGGGCGGAATACGCAGGCGTGACCGGTAAGTTTCGGATTTGGCATCCGGGGCCGGGCCTTGCGCGGCCCTGCGCCTGTTCGTCGCAGCGCCCGGACCGCACAAAGCAGTGCAGTCGCGCTCGACAGGGGGGCGCGCGAATGACATTATCGGCATGGCCGTGATCGCGGCCCGTGAAATTGGTTCAAGGGGGCGCGCGTGGCGGTCTGGTGTTTCGGGTCCATCCATATCGATCATTTCCATCTGCTGCCGCATCTGCCCGCGCCGGGAGAGACGTTGGCCACCGAAGCCTACCGCGTCGAACTGGGTGGCAAGGGGGCGAACCAGTCGGTCGCAGCCACGCGTGCCGGGACGCAGGTGCGCCATATCGGGGCGGTCGGGGTCGATGGGGCGCAGGTGCTCGCGCAGCTTGGCGGTCATGGGGTCGGGTGCGATCATGTCCAGCGGCTGCACGGGGCGACAGGGCATGCCGTGATCATGGTTGACGGCGCGGGCGAGAACGCGATCCTTGTGCATGGCGGGGCCAATCGGGCGCTTGCGCTTGCGCCCGCGCTTGCGGCGCTGGAGGGGGCCGAACTTGGCGATATCCTTCTGATGCAGAACGAGACCGCGCATCAGCCCGAGATGGCCGAGGCGGCGATAGGGCGGGGCATGGAAGTGATCTATTCCGCAGCGCCCTTCGACATCGACGCCCTGCGCGCCGTGCTGCCTTTCGTCAATACGCTGGTTGTGAACGAAGTCGAGGCCGCACAGATGCGCGCGGCGCTGGGCGTGGAATTCGAGGATCTGCCGGTTGACGCTGTTGTTGTCACACGCGGGAAACAGGGCGCAAGCTGGCACGAGCGCGGCACGCCGGTGATCCATGTTCCGGCCTTCGGCGTGCAGCCCGTGGACACAACCGGGGCCGGGGATTGCTTCGCAGGCGCGCTTGCCGCCGCGCTGGATGCCGGCGCAGACCCCAGGGAAGCGATGCGCTTTGCCGCTGCGGCTGCCGCCTTGCAGGTTACGCGCGCAGGCGCGGCAGGCGCTATGCCCGCACGCGCCGAAATCGAGGCGCTATTGCGCGAAGGCGGCTGACGCGCCCCAGAGGTTGCGCAGACGCCGGTCGCGCCCGCAGCCTTGGCGGTATTGCTGATAGGCCACACGGCGCTCGACCCAGCCAAAGCGGGTCAGGGTGCGCTCGGAGGAATTGGCATAGTTCTGGTGAAACTCGTCGGCCTCGTAGAAGGGCATGGCAGGGCGCACCGGGGTCACGATGCTGCGGCCCAGTTCGGCTTCGGCGGCGGCGATGGCGGCATTGGCCTGTGCTTCCTGTTCCGGTGTGGCGAAGATGGCCGTGGTGTAATGCTGGCCCCGGTCGCAGAACTGCCCGCCATTGTCCAGAACATCGACCGAGCGCAGGAACAGGTGGAGGATGCGGGCATAGCTGACAACCGCAGGATCAAAGGTGATCTGCGCGACTTCCAGATGGTCGGTGCGCCCGGCGGCCACATCTTCGTAGAATGGGTTGCGGGTGGATCCGCCCGCGAAGCCGACGCGCACATCGCGCACCCCCTCGACCTTGCGGAAGTCGGATTCGACGCACCAGAAACAGCCGCCCGCAACGACAGTGGTTTCAAGGGTCTGAGCCTGCGCGGGCAGGGTTAACAGAGAGAGGAACAGGGCGGATATGAGACGGAGCATGGCGGACCTTTCACATTGCTGGTCTTTGCTACGCGAGAAATGGCGCGAAAGCTGTGATTGCGCAGTCACAATCTGGTGACACCCGGGCGGCGTCGCGGATCGGGGCGCGGGCGGTCGTTTCGGGCGCATGACCCAGCGCAAGGTGCATTAACGAACGCGAAGGGGAATTGCGGTATCCTTGCAGGCAGATAGATTTGGCCAGAGGCCCGGAGCGATGCAGATGTCTTTGCGTGATGTGAAGCTGTCAGCCGCGATCGTGTTCACGGCGGTGTCTGTGGTCCTGCGATGCGAGGCTGCGCTGGCGCAGGTCTCGGAGCAGGATTGCGCGGCGCTGGAGGTGGTTCTGACGGGCACAGGCGCGGTGGCCGAACTGGATGCCGTGGACCGCGACGATCTGGCGCGGCGCATCGAACGGCATGGCCCGGCGCTGGGGCTGACTGTGTCCACAACCCGGTTGCAGGCGCTGGCACTGCGCGAGGATGACCCAGATCTGATGGCCCTTCTGATGGCCGACCTGCCTGCGCTGCAAGCAGCCCATGCGCAGTGTCTGGTCAGCACGGCCGAAGCGGATGGCGAGGGCAGCGCCGCGCAGGCCAGTGGCGGGGCGGTGGTGCGCCGCGCCGGGCCACCGCGCCGCGCCCGCATCGAGATGGGGAATGACACGATTCCCTTCTCCTGGTTGGCGCTGCTGGGGCTGGCTGCAGTGATCCTGAGCATGGGCCTGGTGATCTGGGGATTTGTCTTCTCCGAGACCCGCCACCGCCGCCGCGCCCGGCGCTTTGTCTGCGACCTGCCTGCCCGCGTCAGCATCGAAGGGGCCGCAGAGGTGGCGGTGCAGGTGACGGATATCAGCCGCCTCGGTTGCCGCCTGACACCGGGCACACTGGGCCCGCCGGGCACGCGGGTAGACCTTCAGGTGGCGGGTCTGGCCCTGCCAGGGCGGGTCATGTGGCAGAACCGGCATTTCTGTGGGCTTGCCTTTGCGACACCTCTGGCGCGGCCCGAGATCGACCATCTGCTCGCCAGTGACCGTGATGGCGGGGCAGGCGTGCTGGCCGCGGCGTGACGGGCAACGCGACACCGGGCGCATCGGGCCGGGCGCGCGCTTTGGCGGCCGCGACCTCTCGGCGATACGGGCAGGCCGGAACGGGTGCGTTTCGGCAATTGCCTGCCCATGCCGCCCGGAGTCTGGCGGCGACGACGGGGCAGGCGCGGCCCCGGTGGAGGGCGTCGCGCGGCAACGCGTTCCGGCGTTTACTGTTCAAACGGCCACGCCCATGCGCAACCCCGTCGCCGATGCGCGAAAGCGCAGTCAGGGGCAGTGTGGCAGGGGCGGTCTGGCAGGGGCAACAGGGCTCGGGGATGGTGTGGTTGCTGCGGCCTGATCGGGGGCAGGTCAGGCCCAGCCTGCCAGTGTCTCGGCCAGCACAGTGACGGCCATGTTCATGTCATCCGGGCTGACATGCTCGGCCGGGTGGTGGCTGATGCCACCCTTGCAGCGGCTGAACAGCATTGCGATGGGGCAAAGATCGGCCATGGCCGAAGCGTCATGCGTGGCCCCCGAGGCAAGCCCCGGCGCATCAACCCCGCAGCGCTGGCTGGCCGCTTGCAACCGCCCCATCAGCGCGGGGTCGCAGGGCGTGGCGCGCTGGCTGTAGCTGCGTGCAAGCGTGACATCGAGGCCGCGATCTGCCGCGATCTGCTGCGCGGTGTCGCGCAGGGTGCGCGCGGCCTGTTCGCGGGTCGCATCCAAGGGCGCGCGCAGCTCCAGTGTAAGCTCGGCCCTGCCGGGAACGGCATTCACCACGGCAGGGCGCAGCGACAGGGTCCCGACATTGCCCAACAGCCCGTCGGTCTGCTGCGCCAGGGCTTCCACAGCAAGGATGAACTCCGCCGCACCGGCCAGCGCGTCGCGGCGCAGGTGCATCGGCACGGTCCCGGCATGGGCGGCCATGCCGGAAAACACCACGCTGTGGCGTTCGATCCCGCAGATGGCCGTGACGATGCCCAGCGCCTGTCCGCCCGCCTCCAGCACCGGCCCCTGTTCGAGATGGGTTTCCAGCCAGCCCAGGGTCCGCGCCGGGTCGCGCCGCAGCCCCGGCAGGGCATCGGGGGCCAGGCCGAAATCCTCCATCGCGCGGCGCAATGTGATGCCTTGCGCGTCGCACATCTCCAGCGCCGCACTGTCGAACGTGCCTGCCAGCGCGCGCGGTCCCATCAGCGCGGTGGGAAAACGCACGCCTTCTTCATCCGCGAAGGCGAGAACCTCGACCGCGAAGGGCAGACTGACCCCGTCCGATTGCAGCTTCTGAAGCGCGAGAGCGGGCAGCACCACACCCATCGCCCCGTCATATGCCCCGCCTTCGCGCACCGAATCCTGATGCGAGCCCATGAGCAGAGTGGGCGCACCGTCTGGCCCGTCGCGCCGCCCGATCAATGTGCCCGCCGCGTCCCGCGTGACAGTCAGCCCCGCGCCCTGCATCAGGCCGGTCAGCACTTCCAGCGCCGCGCGGTGCTGCGGCGTGAAAGGCAGGCGGGTGACGCCGGGGCCGGG
>SLQN01000275.1 GCA_007131465.1 Paracoccaceae bacterium | reverse complement strand
TCATCGATATCACTGAAGGAAACACCTTTTTTTTTTTTTTTTTTATCGGCCAGGAAGAAATGGAGGCCAGTGTCCGTCGCATCCGTGCCGCAACCGAAGCGGTCATGGCTGACTGATCCAAGCTTCATGTTTTTCGCCGACAGCTATGCGCTGTCGGCGAAGTTCTGCAGCCAGAGGCTGCGAAACCAGCTTCCAGAAACGAGCAGTCGCGGATCGAATACAATCAAGTCATAGCGTAGCGCCGGGTTTGCGGGCGAGGCCCATATAGAGGATCGCAGTCAGGGGTAGTCTGCCAAAGATCAAGTCGCCGCGCAGTGTGATGCCGCGTGGGCCAAGTCCGGTGAAAGGGCCAGGCCGCAGTCCCGCATCACGCATGGCACGGCGCAATTCCTTTGGTTTGATAAACATAGCCGGGTCATGCGTGCCCTTGGGCAACAGCCGCAGGATGTCTTCGGCAACAGTGATCGTCGCCAGCCGCGCCAGAAAGTTGCGGTTGATCGTATCAAACAGGAACAGACCGCCCGGGCGCAAAACGCGCGCGACCTCGGCCAGAACGCGGGGCAAGTCCTGCACATGTTCCAGCACATCGACGCAGACGACCGCATCAAATCGAGCCTCAGCATAGGGCAGCGCCTCGCCCACGCCCACATCATAGCTAATCTTGCGCTGGGTCTGTGACGCATGCGCACGGGCGGCGGCGATGGCCTCTGCAGCGGGGTCGATGCCAGTGACAGTTGCACCACGCGCGTCCAGCGCTTCGGCCATGAAACCGCCCGCGCATCCCAGATCCAACACCTCCTTGCCAGCCCAGTCAATCTGGCTGTCCATCCAGGACAGCCGCCCCGGCACAAGGTTTTTCAGCGTGCGCACCCATCGGATATCATCCGACCACCAACGGTCAGCGACCTTGTCATAGATTGTCAGATCATTGCGCATCGGGGTTCCTCCGGGTGACCTTGGGCAAGACATAAGGGACTGCGGCGCGGTAGCAGGTGAATCGTTCGCCATAGCGTTCCTTGAAACGGCGCTCTTTCAGGCGTGGGGCCAGCAGGCAATAGGCCGTGAAGCTGAGCGCGAGGAGCAGTTGATCCGGTGTCCAGACGGGCACAGTCCAGAGCGTCAGCGCAAATGCCACATAGATTGGCTGGCGGATGACGCGAAACAGGCCACGAACCGGCATGTCTGGAAAGCGCGGCCTGATGCGCGCCATCAGGGACATCCAGCCCAGTGCCCCCGATTGCACTTCTGCCCCCGCGTCAAAACTCGCCTTGACCAACAGCCCCCATGCGGCCCCATACGCCGCACAAATAGCCCAGAACAGCGCACCTTCGGCGCGCCACCAGATGATGCCACTGGGTGTCCAGAGTGCAAACAGCGCCAGCAGCTGCAAGGACGCAATCAGAGCATAGGTGGTGGTGGCCAAAGTCGCGCCATACGGGCCGGGGATGATCCGGGCCAAGAAGCGCGCGCCGCGACCCGTCAGCAAAGCCGAATGCGCCAGCGGGAACTGCACGATCAGGGCTATGTTTGCAACCCACGCCAAAGGCTGGGGAACGCGTCCGAAGCTTTCGCTCATCCCAAAAAACATTGCCGAGATCATCGCCAGAACTCCGGCGGCGAAGGCCAGATGCGTAGCCATCCCGAACGCCAGTGCAAGGGCGATCCGACCCCTGCCCGGCGGCGGGCGCAGTGCCGCCGAAACAAGCTGCCACAAGCCCGCGATCCGCGGGTCAGACCACATGGGCGCTCTCCCTGATCTCGCGCGCGATCTCGCGACCGCTGTGCCATGCGTGTTCGGCACGCGGTCCAAGGCACCAGTCCCCGCCGACATACAGACTGCGCCCGTGATCCTGCAGGAAGGGCTGCCCAAGTGGTTTCGCTGTCTGGGCGTAACGCCAGCGATGAGCCTGAACATGAAGCATCTGGTCCGGGTCAGCCCCGATTACATCGCATAGAAGCGGTAACATAAGCGCAGCGATCGCCTCTGGCGTCTGTTCCAGATGCATGGCTGAAAATGCTGGGCCGGCCTGCGCAACCCATGCCACAGCCGCTGCACTGCGCCCCGGCTTGCTGCTGTCCTGCGCAATCCAGGCTAGCGGATGTGCGGGGTCAACACGGTGCGGGAACGGGCGTGGGCTGTCTGTCGGGAGTGCTGCCATCAGGGCCAGACAAGGCGACATGATCACACGCGAAAGATCGGCTGCGAGCGGGTCCGCGTCTCCCAGAAGCGCCCGGGCCTGAGGTGCGGGAATGGCCAGCACGACGCTTCGGGCAGAATATTGTCCTTTGGGGCCTGTCAGATGCCAACAATCATCCTGATGCACCAGGCGCGTGATTTCCACCTGTTGCGATATGTTCAGCCCGTCCGCAAGGGCGCGCGGCAGACTGGACATGCCCGGCACGCCGACCAGCGTATCGTCTGAAAGCCAGCCCCGTCCTGCCGCCGCGCGCATCGTGTGTGCAAAGGCGCTGTCTGACGCTGGCAGATATTGCGCCCCATGATCGAAGCTGACCGTGCCTGTTTCCACAGTGACGCGGCGCGTCGCCATGCGCCCTCCGACACCACGCCCCTTGTCCAGGATCGCGACTGCGCGTCCAGACTGCACAAGTTCTCTTGCGCAACTGATCCCGGCAAGTCCTGCCCCGACCACAATTACATCTGCCATATCAGTCATCTGACCAAATCAATTTGCCTACCCGCACTGGGAGGTATGGCACTCGGTGCAGGCGTCAATTGACGAATGGCCGCAATGGCACAGCGCCATCTTTGTTTTCGGTTGCGGCGATCCAATTCTGTTTGGTCGTCAGGGGCTTGTTCACTTTGCCGCACAGTGTCCAGCCCGCAGCGGCCCGGTCACGGTTCAAAGTATCGCTTCGGGGTTTGGCCCGGGTCAGACCTGCTCACATGCTCAGTGCAAAGCCCGCCACAGCGACACCCAGAACGGCCCCGACGCTCAGGATATTGCGTGTGCGCGCGCGGTCCTGCTGCGACCGCGCGCCTGCAGCGTAATCGAAGCGTTCATAGATCACGTTGGCCATCGGCATGCCAAGATCCAACAGGAGATCTGACACAGCCGCCACCATCGGGCCCGGCCCGCACATCAGTGCTTTTGTGTCAGCCGGAGCCAGACCGTCCAGCATTTCGGACAACCGCGAACGTGTAAGTCGCCCTTGCAACATATCAGGCGCATCGGGCTGGTCTTCGCTCAGAAGCCACAACCGCAGATCAAGCACTTCAGTGGCCGCGCGCAATTCCTCCAGACAGGCGAAATTCTCGGGCTGGCCCACTGTATATGCCAGCCGCACGGGTCGCGTTTCGCCGCGAGCGACCATATCGCGCAATATGCCCAGAATCGGCGCGATCCCGACCCCGCCGCCGATCAGCAGCAGTGCCTCAGCCGGATGCGCCTCGGGTGAGAATTCACCATAAGGCCCGTCAATGCCGATGACACGCCCGACAGGCAGCGTTCCGATCTGGTTTGTAAAATCGCCGGCCTCCTTGATCAGCAGACTCAGGCCGTCGCGTCTTGGGCTGTCAGCGATGGAAAACGGGTGATCAAACAGAGGAAAGCGGCGCGTGCCTTCGGTCATCCAGACGAATTGACCGGCATGGTAGGGAAGGGCCGGGGTGCCGGGCGCAGGCTGAATATCCAATTCCCACATCCGGTCGGCGCGTTTAATGACCGAAGCCAGCCGCCATGGCCTATGGTGCAAAAGCCACCAGCGCCAACCATAGAGGATGGCCATCACGCCCAAGACCGCCAGAGCGACGATGGCCCACAGCCACGCCAGCGCTCCTTCGGCGCTGAACCGACCCACTGCCCATGCGTGGTGCAGGCCAAAAAACACCGCCGTCAGCCCCAGCACCACATGCCCACCACGCCAGACCTCGTAGCTCCAGGGCAGCCGGTCGCGCAAGATCGACGTCGCGATCAAGGCCAGAACTGCGCCAAACGAGACAACACCGGTGCGGTAGGAGGGATCGGTCAGATAGAACTGTAACCTGATCCAGCCCAGAGCGGGGTCAGCCATCCATGTTGGCAGGATATACGCCAAGGGGTGCAGCACCAGCGCCAAGGCCAGCCACAGGGCGGCGAGTTTGTGAAAGGCCATGATCTTGTCGATGCCAAGCTGGCCAGAGACAGCCTCGAACCGTCCCGACGTCACGAATTGCACCGCCATGCCCCATAACGCGATCATCCCCATCGCAGCAGCAGCGTATTCCCATCCATCCATTGGGGCCACAGATTGTGTGCGTGCCAGAATCAGCGGCAACAGCGCTGCGATGATGTAAACGGCAGCAAGGGCTGCGCCACTCAGGCGCGGAAATACATTCTCGTTCGACATGACAGTCACAAGTTGCGTCTGTTTCCTGCAGTCTGTCAAGAAACCAAGTGATACAATGATATGGATCAAGGAGATTGCAGGAATTGGATGCGACCCTTGACGCAACCGTTTCGAAACATTGGAGGGCAGCATGCGCCTGATTGCCTTGCTACTTGTCGCCACGCTCATCGCGCCGGCGCCTGCCCGAGCAGACGGGCTGGTCGGGCTGGACCGCTTGATCGCCGCCTGGCTCGACTCGCCCCATGGCAACTATCATTCGCCGTCATTCACCTATTGGAACGAACAGGGTTCGGTTCCGGAAAGCTGCGCCATGTGCCATTCCGAGACCGGTTTTCTGGACTACCTTGGCGTGGGCGAACGCACCGCCGGTCAGGTTGACCATCCCGGCACGATCAACACGGTCATCGGTTGCGCAAGTTGCCATACCGCGGAAGCGCATGCGCTGGATGAAGTGACCTTCCCCTCAGGGGTCGAGGTTGCGGGACTGGGATCTTCGGCCACCTGCATGGTCTGCCATCAGGGGCGCCAGTCCAGCGATCACGTAGAGGGCCGCGTCGCGGGCAAACCCGACGATGAGGTGTCCGACGAACTGGCCTTCGTCAACATCCATTACGCGGCCTCTGCCGCGACCATGCTGGGGTCAGAAGTCCGTCCGGGCTATCAGTATGCAGGTCGGACCTATGCGGGGCGCTTCATGCATGTGCCGGGCGCCAATACCTGTGTTGCCTGCCACGAGCCGCACAGCACGACCGTGCAAACCGATGGCTGTCTGGCCTGCCATCAGGGGGTGGAAAACCTGCGCGATATCCGCACCCAGCACAGTGATTTCGCGGGCACAGGTGATCGTTCGGGCGGCATTCACAGCGAGATCATCGCCATGCAAACCCTGCTGATGGACGCAATCCGCCTTTATGCCGCCGAGGTTGCTGGCAGCCCGATCGCCTATGCAAACGGCTTTCCGTATTTCTTCGCGGACCCGTCCGGGACGGGAGAGTTGACGCCCGATCAGATCACCCGCGACAACCGCTATCAAAACTGGACGCCGCGATTGCTCAAGGCCGCCTACAATTATCAGGTGGCCGCGAAAGACCCCGGCGGCTATGTGCATAACCCGCGTTACATGCTGCAAATCCTGCATGACAGCGTGACGGATCTGGCCGGGGTTGTCGGGATGGATGTCTCGAATCTGTCACGGCCCTGAGCGCCTGGTGGTCGCTCTGGACGCGCGTGTTTTCGCGCAGGCGCGTGTCAGAGTGACCCTTTCAAAGGTCAAAGGCAAGCGCACGGCATTCCGATAGGAAAGTCCGCGCGCCGCCTGACACATCACGTCTGGAACACGTAACTGCCGGGGGCAGGGATGATCGGGGCATAGCCCTTGTCGGCAGCACCCATCTGCGGGGCGGGGCCCATGTCACCCGCTCTCGCGCTGAGCCAATCAACCCATGCTGGCCACCATGACCCCGGCTTTGGCGCGTGCTGTGCCAGCCAGGCATCAGGGCCCAGATACACTGCCCCCTTTCGCCGATGCGAAATCCGGTAGTGGCGGCCCTTGTGTCCCGGCTCGCTCAGGATGCCGCCATTATGGCCACCTTTGGTAAGCACGAAAGTCAGGTCACATTCCGTGAACAACTGTGTCTTGTAGACCGACCGCCAAGGCGCGATGTGGTCGCTTTCCGTCCCAACGACGAACAAAGGCGCGGCGATGTTCTTCAACGCGATCACGCGGCCTTCGACTGCGAAGCGCCCGGCGGTCAGCCGGTTTTCCAGAAACAGCGCCCGCAGGTATTCCGAATGCATCCGCGCAGGCATCCGCGTGCTGTCGGCATTCCAGACCCCGATATCGCTTGGCAGGTCATCGCGGCCCAGCAAATAGCGCTGCACATTGCGGGTATAGATCAGATCCTCGGACCGGATCGCGGCAAAGGCGCGGGCCATTTGCGGACGATCAAGGTAGCCCTGCTCCCACATGAGATCCTCCAGAAAGGCGATCTGACTTTCGTCAAGGAACATCAGCAATTCGCCCGCCTCGACAAAATCCACCTGCGCGGCCATCAGCGTAATGGAGCCCAGCCGCCCGTCGCCATCGCGCGCCATGGTCGCGGCCGTTATAGCCAGAATCGTGCCCCCCAGACAGTAGCCGACAGCATGCACGGGTGTGTCTGGTACTATCTCACAGACGGCATCCAGTGCTGAAAGAACGCCGCGCCTGCGATAATCTTCAAGCGACAATTCTGCCTGTGCAGCGGTCGGGTTGCACCAGGAGATCATGAAGACTGTAAAGCCCTGACGGACCAGATGCTGCACCATCGAGTTCTGCGGCGACAGATCGAGGATGTAGTATTTCATGATCCATGCCGGCACGATCAGGATTGGCTGCGCGTGAACCTGTTCGGTTTGCGGGGAGTATTGGATCAACTCGAACAGATCATTGCGGAACACCACCTGACCGGGGGTGCAGGCGAGTTCCTTGCCGATTTCATATCCCTCGGGCGGCGGGTCTCG
>SLQN01000425.1 GCA_007131465.1 Paracoccaceae bacterium | reverse complement strand
TCTTCTTGATCGCAGCGTTCAGATCCTCCAATCTGTCCGCCTGAACCGCCAGATGGATCATGTTCACCTGAGGCGCACTCTCCATCGCCGCGAACAGGGCAGCGGCTGAAATATGCGCGTCCTGCCCCATCCCTTGCGCGATTATCTCTGTCACCGGCAGGGTCAGCACCGTGCGGGGGGCGGCCAGCATTTCCAGCCGCAAGACCTGCCCGGCCTCGATCTCCAGCGCGCGCGCCAGCATTTCGGGCAGGATCACGCCCTCTGATGGCGGCGTGACCACGCGGCCTGCGTCATCGACCAGCCGCGCCAGTTCCGTGCCGGGGAAATGGCCTTGCAGCGCCGTCAGCCGGTTGCGATGGCCATGCACAGCCCGCACCGGCATCGCAAAGGCCCCCTCAGACCGGATCACGCCGGGCAAGACCTGTGCGTCCAGAATGGCCTGTTCGCTCCGGGCTTGCGCCAGCATCAGCGTAACCTGCTGGCGGTTGGCCTGCTGAAACACGCTGTCGCCCAGCCGCTCGACTGCGTCGAAGATGAAATAGCTCATCACCAGCACCCCGACCGAGGCCGAAACCCCGAACAGCGTGATCGCGGCCCGCCCCGGCCAGCGGATAATCGAGCGGAAAATCATCATCGTGGTTTGCCGCAGCTTCAACGCGGTCAGCCATCGGTCGGCGAAACCGCGCGCGAAACTGGGGGGCGCAGGGGGCTGCATCGCTTCGGCCGGGGGCAATTTCAAGGACGACCAGACCGCCCTCAGCCCCCCCAGGATCGCTGTCGCCATGCCCAGCACCGCTGAAATCACCAATGCCTGCGTGCCCCAGTCGCGGATGATAAAGGGAAAGCGGAAGAAATCGCCATATAGCCCGATCATGGCATCGGCGATCCACCAGCCAAAGACCCATCCCGCCAGCACCCCGATGACCCCGATCAGGATTGCCAGCTTCAGGTAATGCGTGGCAATTTCAGCCCTCCCATAGCCCAATGCCTTCAGCAACCCGATCTGCGGCCGTTCCATCGCGATCAGGCGACCCAGCACCATGTTGACCAGAAAGGCCGCCACGATCAGAAAAATCGGCGGCATGAAGGCTGCCATCGCCCCCAACTGGCTCAACTCGCCATCAAGGAAGGCGTGCGAGACCTGCCGGTCGCGCCCATAGGCGCCAGTGCCGCCATAAGGGTCCAGAAGCAGATCAAGAGCTGCGATCACCGCGCGCGGGTCGCCGTCGCGGGTCAGGCGCAGGGCGATATCGTTGACGGCACCGCCCATATCCATCGCGGCGGCGGCGGCTGTCTCGTTCATCCAGATCAGGCCGTAGCGCCGATCATCCGGCATCATCGCGCCGGGCGGCATCGTGTAGATGAATTCGGGGCTGAGCACCCAGCCAGTCACCGTCAGGTCGCGCAACTGGCCGTTCAGCACGCCCCGAATGCGGCTGCCCGGCGTCAGATCGTGAATTTTCCCAAAAGGCTCGGAGAGTGCGACTTCATCTGCGCGGTCGGGGTCGGGCAGGCGGCCATGCCGGACCAACGGCAGGTTCAACCCTGCGCCGGACACGGGCAACGACAGGACGCGCCCGGTTGCCGGTTCGGCCATGCCGTCTATATCCAGCACCGCCTGAAAGCTGATCCGCCCTTCGGCCTGTGCCACACCAGGGATCATCGCGGCGGCGGCAACCACATCCGCAGGCGCGCGGGTCGCGCCGACAAAGACATCCGCGAAACGGTGCCGCTCGTAATATGCGGCCTGGGTCTGGATCAAGGTCGCCTGTGTCGCCTGCGCGCCGACCAGCACCATGACCCCACAGCCCAGCACCAGCGCAATGGCCAGCGTCTGCGCCCATATCCGGCGCAGATCGCGCAGCATCTTCGCGTCCAGCGCCCTCACCAGCTAACCTCTGAGGGCAGGACACGCTCTGTATTGACCGTGTCACTGACGACACGTCCATCGGCCAGCACCACCACACGGTCCGCGATCCGCTGGATACCTGCATTATGGGTGATCAGGACCGTCGCCGTGCCCAGATCGCGATTGACCTCGTGCAGCGCCTCCAGCACCTGAATGCCGGTCCTGCTGTCCAGCGCGCCCGTGGGTTCGTCGCACAAAAGCACATCAGGGCGCTTGGCGATGGCCCGCGCGATGGCAACCCGCTGCTGTTCGCCCCCTGACAACTCTGCCGGAAAATGGTCCAGCCGATGCGAAAGCCCCACGCGTTCCAGCGCCTCTTCCGGGGTCATCGGATTGCTGGCAATTTCGGTCACCAGCGCCACGTTTTCGCGTGCGGTCAGGCTTGGGACAAGGTTGTAGAACTGAAACACGAAGCCCACATGGTCACGCCGGAAGGCGGTCAGGTGCCGGTCACTGGCCCGGCTCAATTCCTGCTGCCGGAAAAACACGCGCCCGCCCGTGGGCAGATCAAGTCCGCCCAGAATATTGACCAGCGTTGACTTGCCCGATCCCGAGGCCCCGAGCAGCACCACCATCTCGCCCTCGGCGAGAATCAGGTCCACACCACGCAGCGCCCAGACCTCGACAGCGCCGGTCCGATAGGACCGCGTCACACCTTCGGTGCGGAAGACCGGTAAGCCAAGTTTGGTGTGTGCCATCACCTGTCTATAGCATGTCTGGACGTTTACGGTTTGATCCAGGTCAATCCGGGCGTGCGTGACCTTGCGCGCGCTCGCTTCCGACACGGATATGGAACGATTGCGAGGCCGCGCTCGGTACGATGTGCACCAATATTAAGGACTGTGGCGGATTGTCCCGGTGGGACGGGTCTGATCGGCGAGACACCGTTCGCTTGCTGCAAGATGCCCGTTCGGGACGGGAAGTGCGACCTCGGTTACCGCCCCGCCGGGCAGGTGGGTTCAGGGCCGATACCGAGGTCATCGAAAGGGTGCAGCAGCGCGTGTTGGCTTTGCGTTGGGGCTGGTTGCGCGTGTCGTACCGCGTCAACTCATGGCAAAAAGATGACCGCAGCGACTATTCGAGACACCTTGTCACCAACGCCGCGTGGGGCCTGTGTCGATGTGAATGAATGTGCGGTATCTTCCAAGCCCACCACGACCAAGTGAACTGGCATGCTGGTGCAACTCGCGCGGCCGCACCCTGGGATGCGCTATATCGAGCGCCTGGCCGTACAGGTGCCGCGAATTTGTGGCACCACGACGGACATTGACAGATGACGAGCGAAAGCCGTGGGTCAGGATCAGCGGCTCCTCCGGGCCAGCAAGACTTTGAACGTCAGATGCCAGATCAAGAAGGTAAGGGTCCATCTCACCTACCTCATCATTGCGAAGGTCACGGGCAAAATACGCAAAGCGGTCGAGCGATTCCTGCAAATACCCCCTGCCGTCGAAGTAGACCTCATTGAAAATCTCGTCGGTTTGTTGATTGATCATCATGAGAGTGCGGGGCGCTGCGGTTTCTGGCTCTTGTGTCCTGCGCAGAAACGGCAAAGCGTAAGCGGGGGCCGCTGACAGCCCGCCAAGGGCGGCTGATGCGCCAAACATGAACGCGCGCCTGCACATGGCAGGTGGTTGACCGTGGATCGGCATGAGAATCTCCGGGATTGTTTTGTCGCGAGCCCACTATCTGATGAGCACCTGGCATTACAGAAGCCTGAGCCATCACATCGCTGTGTCGGCGGATAACGGCCGTGATGGCAGCAGGGCGATCAGAAGATGATACAGGTCTTGCAGGGTGATATCGCGATATATGACCAGCGACACCAGAATGGCACGATTCACGGCCACGACGGCGGCCTCGCTCGGGGTGATTATGCCGCTGAAATGCCGCGCAGACTGATGGCAGGTGTCAAAAGACCCCGAAACCCTGCTCGGAATGTCCGCCGGATCGTGGCGAAGGCAAATTTCTCACTGGCAGGACAGACGCGCCGATGACCTGCACCAAGGCGATGGAGAGTTACGGGTTCCCGATCCACAAGGGCGATCGTGCGACACCGCTGATGGCTACCGACGTGCCAGCTCCTGCTCGATCTCCTCGACAACGGTCCAATCCCTCGGATGCCTCGCGAGCACCCGGAGCGTGGCGGTCTGGAGATGCCGGACAACAAACGGCTGCCATTGCCGGACCAGGTCAGGATCACGGAGCCATCGCGTCAGATTCTCAAGGCGTTGCGGCGGCATATCAATCACGCCTGCAGTGCCCTCCTGCCGATCCGTTCCGAAGGTTTCGAAGAATTCGACAATGCTGGCCAAGCGTTCGGCTTGCCCGTACATCACGAAAAGGACGACGGCGAACTGATCGACGTCATCCTCGCCAAGGCTCGAGGAATATTCCCACTGCTTCAACAGCGCACGACCCACCTCGCGCAGCATGATGAACGACACAACATCGCTGGCCTTGCCGGGGTCACCCAGGCGTTGCAGCGCCAGCGGGCCAGTGTCAGTGCAGAATGTGACCGTGGTCGGATCGTCTGATGGCTGTTGCGCCCAGCAGTCCGTCATGCGGAATGTCAACTCGGTGAAGACGAAGGTTTGCTGGAGGTTTGACTGGAACCGCTGGAGTTCCTGCAACGTGCCATCCCGGTCCTCGGGATCGCCGATTTGGCCCGACCTTTCATTGCCCCTTCCCGAGACACGCGCGCGGACAGACAGGGTGAATGTTCTCGCTTCGCTCGATCCGCTATTGTCGACTACGAGAAAATAGGTGCCGCTCGCGGGGATCACCACCTGAAACCCGATTCGCCGATCTCCCGTCCCGGTGACAAGCGGCTGGACTTGACCCGGTAGCTTCGCGAACTGGTCCTCATTCAGTACCAGGATGCGCAAATCGCCATCCGTTATCATGTCAACGTCGAGATCGGCACCCCGCGGAAGGTTGCGCAACCGCGTCGTGTGCTGCTGACCGGCACCGACTTCGCTGGTCAGCGATGCGCTCTGTTCGTCGCCCCCGGCCTCCGCCTTGGCGGCCATCCAGACACCGCTTCCCAATGTCATGGCTGCAACCAGAAACGCTTCAAGGAAACCTGCGCCACGCAATATTCACACTGATCCTGCCATCATCCACAACTCCTGTCATCAGCCTGCCAGCCTTCGATAACCGCCGAAACCTCCGCACACGATACCACACTGACAGCCGATCCCAAAGGCGTCAACCAGCGTGAATTCCGTCACGCAGGCTCTTATCTCTGCCGACATCGGAAAGACTGCTGGCTTCGGTCGGCGCCCGTTGGTTGATCCAAATCGCCCTGCACCTGGAATTCGATGTCTCCTGTCAGGAAGAGGCCGCACGCAAGCGTACAGGCAACATCGCCTTCTCGATGTCGCGGGCACAACCCGGAGCGCCCGCTTCGATCAAGTTCAACGCGCTGGCCTTTGACACTTTTCGTACCTGTATTGTTTCGTACCTGCATTGCTATTGTGCAGAAAAGTAAATGCGGATTGCGTTTGGTATGATTGCGGTGAAGGTTGCCACAGGGACTGATTTCTGATATTCTCAAATACTTGTAATGTAACTGTGATTAGGGTGTGATGACGATTTGCTGCCGCGAATTGTTCCGAAACAGACGATTCTTCAAGCTGCGGAAGTTTAATGCAGCAACAGTCAGGGGCGATATTGGGGGTCCTAAGCCGTAATGCAGAATGCTGGAAAATCCGAATCGATTCTGATCCTGGCTCCTGAATTCTGGAGTTGATGAGGCGAGCATGCGACGCTCGGCTCTGGTATTCTGTTCTGGCCTGCGATTTCTCTGACATCCCATCGACCAGTTTGTGGCGATCCCCTTGCGGGTAATCGGGCTGAGCGGAGTGGGATATGAACGACATGATCCGGCCTTTCGACGAGCTCGTCTCGCCGCATTCAACACCCAGGAAGCGACCGAGATGGGAGCGCCGTCGGCTGGCCAGTATCGCGCGCCGGAGTAAGCGCCGCGCCGGGGCGAAGGAATCGTGCGCCGACGTTCCGACCGACATTCCGCCCCCAGGTGCTGTTCGAGCCGCTTGAACCGCGTTACCTGCTTTCCGCAGATCTGATGGCTTTCGCCGTTGATATGGCCAACGACGGCGATGACCTGACGCTGACCTTCGAGGAAGCCAACAGAACGCTCCGACTGCTCGACAACCTCAGCGGTGCCATTGTCGCCGAACAGTCGCTGGAAGAAACTGACCGAGTCGTGGTCACAGGAAGCGATGGCGACGACAGGCTGGTGATCGACTATACGGTCGAATTCTACCTGCCCTTCGGCATCACCTTCGACGCTGGCGGCGGTTTCGATCAACTGATCCTCATGGGCGGCGAGTTTGCCAGCCTCAGCTACGCGGGCGCAGGTGAGGGCGGCGGCCTGCTGTCGCTCGACAATGGGCAGCAATCCGAATCGATCCGGCTGAGCGGCGTCGAGAGCATCACCGAGGCTACCGGTGCCGAAAGCCGTTCGATCACGCTTTCGGGCGCGGACAGCTATATGCTGACCGGGGCAGAGGACGCCAGTTCGGCGGTAATCGAGTCGCTGGAACAGAGCTTCGCCTTCGGTGCGTCGGGCGGCCAGCTCTCGATCGACGTTGGAGATGCCTCGCTTGGCATGGCCGGGATCTTCGAGGCAGAGAGCGTGCTGATGCAGGCCGGCGAAATCGATCATACCGGACGCATCACGGCGCAGGGATCTGAAGCCGCCGCCGGCAGCGTGCGCTTCGATGCCGAGACGATCACCAGCATTGGCGTTGTCGAGGCTTTCGGTGGCGATGTGATTTTCGCGGCCGGTCCCGAAGGGCTGCTGAACGTCGCGGGTACGCTAGATGTTTCGAGCCTCGACAGCCCCGGCGGGAGCGTCCATCTGACGGGCGGCGAGATCGAGGTCGCCGGGGGCGCGGTCATAGACGCGCGGGGCAACGACGGTGGCGAAGTGC
>SLQN01000020.1 GCA_007131465.1 Paracoccaceae bacterium | reverse complement strand
TGCTGGCCGATCTTGTCTATATTCTGGTGATCGCGGGTCTGGTGGCGTTGCGCGTGGCGCGGTTGCTTGCGGCGCGGCGGTCGGAATCGGCAGGCGCGCGACTGCATCTGAGGCTCTCCACGCTGTTTGCGACCATCGCACTTGTGCCCACGGTCACGGTGGCCGTCTTTGCCGCGCTGACCCTGAATGTGGGTCTGGAAGGCTGGTTTTCGGACCGGGTGCAGCGGGTCGTCGGCAACTCGCTGGCTGCCGCCGAAGCCTATCAGTCCGAACAGGAACGCGATCTGCGCGCTGATACGCGCGATCTGGCTGAGTACCTGCAAACCGTGCGCCGCGTCTTCCCGATGATCGAGGATGGCGAATTGCGCAACCTCTTGTCCGAAGCGCAGGCGCAGGTGCAGCGGGGCTTGCGCGTTGCCTTCATCATCGATGCCACGGGCGAGATCCGCGCGCGGGGCGAGCGGTCGTACCGGTTCAATTTCACCCCGCCCGATCCGGCGGATATTGCGCAGGCGCGCGAGGGTATCGTGGTCATCCGCGACTGGCCGAACAACGAATTCCGCGCCCTTGTCGCGCTGGAAAACTACTTCGACCGCTACCTGTATGTGGCCCGCGAAGTCGATGGCGCAATTCTCAGTCTGCTCGATGAAACCCGCGAGACAGTCGTTTTTTATCAGCAGCTTGAACGCGAGCGGGGGCGGCTGCTGTTTCAGTTCGGCGCGCTGTATCTGGGCTTTGCGATCATCCTCATCCTGGGCTCTATCTGGATGGGGCTGAACTTCGCCGAACGTCTGGCCCGCCCTGTCGGACGACTCGCGGAAGCTGCGCAGCAGGTCGGGGCGGGGGATCTGGATGTGCAGGTCACTGTTGCGCGTGATGATGACGAAATCACGCTTCTGGGGCAGGTCTTCAACCAGATGACCCGGCAGCTCAAGGGACAGCGCCAGACATTGCTGCAAAACAACCGCCAGATCGAGGCCCGGCGGCGGCTGTTCGATTCCGTTCTGGGGTCGGTCACGGCTGGCGTGGTCGGGCTGGATGCCGAGGGGCAGGTGGAATTCATCAACCGTGCGGCCGAAACCATGCTGGCACTGGAGACACAGGACACAAGCGCGCTGGATCTGGCCCGGATCGCCCCGGAATTCTGCCCGCTTCTGGAGCGGCTGCAATCGCTGCCCGCCAGTATGGGGCGCGTGCAGGAAGAATTGCGCCTTACCCGGTCGGGACGGCTGGAAACGCTGCTGGTGCGACTGGCGGAACGGCGACGCAGCGACGGCCGGCTGGAAGGCTATGTTCTGGCCTTCGATGATGTGTCCGAACTGGTTTCGGCGCAGCGCATGGCGGCCTGGGGCGATGTCGCGCGCCGCATCGCGCATGAGATCAAGAACCCGCTGACCCCGATCCAGTTGTCGGCCGAACGGATCGAGCGCAAGTTCGCCCGCAGGCTGGCGCCCGAGGATGCCGAAAGCCTGGCGCAACTGACCTCGGTTATTGTGCGCCAGACCAATGACTTGCGCCGCATTGTTGATGAATTCTCGCGGTTTGCGCGGATGCCGGAACCCGACCGCCGTGCGCATGATCTGGGTGTGATCCTGCGCGATTCCGTCGTGTTACAGGAAAGCGGCCAACCCTCTGTACGCTTTGAGCTTTCCGAACCTGACGCGCCAGTCGTATGTGAAGTGGACGCCACCATGATGGCGCAGGCTTTCACAAACCTGATCAAGAATGCCGGAGAAGCCATTGAAAGCAGGAAAGAAAAAGCCGATCAGTTCAATTTCGAGCCGGAGATCCGTGTGTGCTTCACGGCGTCCGAGACAGATCTGTGCATCACTATCGCAGATAACGGGGTCGGGCTGCCGGAAGATCGTGCGCGCCTGTTCGAACCTTATGTGACCACGCGCTCCAGCGGGACCGGGCTTGGCCTTTCCATCGTGCGCAAGATCATCGAGGAACATGGCGGGACGTTGCGTCTGGAGGACGCGCCCCTTTTCGGCAATGACATCCACTGCGGCGCGATGGCGGTCATCCGGCTGCCCCGTCTCGCGCCGCAGATATCCCCCGACAACCCAATTTCAAGACTGGCGAGTGAACAGGCATGAGTGACATTCTGATTGTGGATGATGAACGCGATATCCGCGAGTTGATTTCCGAGATTTTGCAGGATGAAGGCTATGCCACCCGGCGCGCCGCCAATTCCGACGAGGCGATGGCAGAGGTGAACGCCAATCCGCCCGCCCTGATGGTGCTCGATATCTGGCTGAAGGACAGCAAGATGGACGGCATCGACATCCTGATGACTGTCAAGCGCGCCAATCCCGACATTCCCATCGTCATCATTTCAGGGCATGGCAATGTGGAAATCGCCGTCGCCGCGATCAAGCAGGGCGCATATGATTTCATTGAAAAGCCGTTCAATATCGACAGGTTAATGGTCGTAATCAGCCGCGCGATGGAAGCCTCACGCTTGCGGCGGGAAAACCAGACGCTGAAGCGGCGCGAGACGACAACAGCCCAAATGCGCGGGGCCAGCACTGCGTTCCGGCATATGTGCTCTCAGCTTGACAAGGTGACGGCGTCCAATGCCCGGATCATGTTCACCGGGCCGGTCGGCAGCGGCAAGGAAGTCGCGGCGCGGTATGTGCACGAGCATTCCGACCGCGCGTCAGAACCGTTTGTGTGTGTTTCGTCCGCCACGATTGAACCCGACCGCATGGAGGAAGTCCTGTTCGGGCGCGAAACCGCCGAACGCGGGGTGGAGCCGGGCTTGCTGGAACAGGCGCATGGCGGGGTGGTGTATCTGGACGAAGTCGCCGACATGCCGATGGGCACGCAGTCCAAGATCCTGCGCGTGCTGGTGGAACAGCAATTCACCCGTGTGGGCGGCGCGGACAAGGTGCGGGTCGATCTGCGGGTGATGAGCGCGACCAGTCAGGACTTGACGCTGCGAGCGCGCGAGGGTCGGTTCCGGCAGGAATTGTTTGACCGGCTGAATGTCGTCCCCATTGCTGTGCCGGGGCTGGAAGACCGGCGCGAGGACATTCCCCTGCTGGCCGAGTTCTTCATCGAGGAATTGCACCGTTCTCAGGGGCTTGCGCGCCGTGAATTGTCTGATGCCGCGCGCGCGCATCTGCAAACCATGCGCTGGCCCGGCAATATCCGCCAGTTGCGCAATGTGATCGAGCGGGTGATGATCCTGGGCGACCCGGGCCAGCCGATCGAGATTCGCGACCTTCAGACCGATGCCGCGCCGGGCGCGCAGGACACCGAAAGCCAGCTTGTGCTGACCGGCGCGCTGACCACGCTGCCGCTCCGCGAGGCGCGTGAATTGTTCGAACGCGAGTACCTGTTGTCGCAGATCAACCGGTTCGGGGGCAATATTTCGCGTACAGCGGCCTTTGTCGGGATGGAGCGGTCCGCCCTGCACCGAAAGCTGAAATCGCTTGGCGTGAACACGGCACGACTTTCGGACCTGAAAGGCTGAGCGCAGACTTGCGCAACGGCCCCGCCACTGACACAACAGCACGAAATGCGCGACCATCTGAAGGAGCGAGAGCGCCATGAAGGTCATTGTCTGCGGGGCCGGGCAGGTGGGCTGGCAGATTGCCCGCCATCTTTCAAGCGAACGCAATGATGTTACGATTGTCGACAGCAAGCCCGAACTGGTGCGCCGCGCGACCGATTCTCTGGATGTGCAGGGCGTTGTCGGCTTTGCCAGCCATCCGACAATTCTGGAACAGGCCGGCGCGCGTGATGCCGACATGGTGATCGCGGCCACCTATTCGGACGAGGTGAACATGGTCACCTGTCAGGTGGCGCATTCGGTGTTCGAAGTCACCCGCAAGATCGCGCGTCTGCGCGAGCAGTCCTATCTGGACCCGCGCTATTCCGACCTGTTTCGTCGCGAACACATGCCGATTGACGTGATCATCAGCCCCGAACGCGAAGTGTCGCAGGCCGCGCTGAAGCGCGTGGCCTACCCAGACGCTTTCGATGTGCACGAGTATTTTCAGGGCAAGGCTCTGCTGATCGGGCTGGTGCTGGACGAAAACTGCGCCGTGCTCAACACCTCGCTGCGCCAGCTATCGGAACTGTTTCCCACGCTTCGGATCATGGTTGCCGGGCTGCGGCGCGGCGCGCGGCTGTTCGCGCCCGATCCCGAGGACCAGCTATATGCAGGCGACCAGATCTATGTTCTGGTCGATGCCCGCGATGTCGCCCGAGCTTTCGAGGTGTTCGGCAAGACGCCCTCGCGGCAGGACCGTGTCCTGGTAATCGGGGGCGGCAATGTCGGGCTTTCGGTGGCGCGCATCCTTGAAAACCAGCCCGCGCGCGTGCGCGTCAAGGTGATCGAGCGTGACCGCGCGCGCGCCGAACGCGCTGCCGATGCGCTGGTGCGCTCCATCGTGCTGCATGGCGACGGGATGGATGCGAACCTGCTGGAAGAGGCTGGCATCCGCAAGACCGATGCGGTTGTGCTGCTGACCGATGACGACCGCACCAATCTGCTGGCTGCTGTCCGGGCCAAGGCGATGGGCGCGCGGCAGGCGATTTCGCTGATCAATGACCCCGGCATGGTGTCGCTGGCCGCGACGATGGGCATTGATGCGCATATCAACCCGCGTGCGCTGACCGTGTCGTCCATCCTGCGCCATGTCCGGCACGGGCGCGTGCGGTCGGTCTATCTGCTGGGCGACCGCGAGGCCGAGGTGATCGAGGCGCAGGTCCTGGGCACATCGCAGCTTTCCAATGCGCGGGTGCGCGATATTGCCTTTCCCGAAGGCGCGCTTCTGATCGGGGTGTCGCGCAAGGGCGAATTCCTGCGGCCCATCGGCGACATGGTGTTGCGCGAAGGCGATCTGGTGGTCATCTTCGCGCTGACTGCCGATGTGCCAAAGGTTGACGAATTGCTTCAGGTCTCGGTCGAATATTTCTGAGCTGACACGGTTGCGGGCCGGCCACTGATTGACTGGCCGGAACATGTGGTCCGGAGGGGGGACGATGACAGGCAGGGGCCATGCGCCGATGATCATGGTCGCCCTGATCGGGGCGACTGCGGCCGCAATGCTGTTGCCTGCCGCTGTGGGGTTCACCCTGCGCGAGCATCAACTGGCGCGCGCGTTTCTTTATTCCGCCGCGCTTCTGGGCAGTATCGCGGCGCTGATCCATCTGGCGACGCGATTTTCCCGCGCGCAGCGCGGGGCGCTCTCGCACCCCTTCATGATCCTGACGCTGGCTTATGTCCTTTTGCCAGCGCTGATGGCCATCCCGATGACCGAGGCTGTGCCGGGGCTGCGCTTCGGGGATGCGTGGTTCGAGATGCTCTCGGCCTTCACCACGACGGGGGCGAGCCTGTTGGAGGGCGCGGGCACACGCAGCCTTGATCTGTGGCGCGCGACTGTAGCCTGGGGCGGGGGACTGTTCGTGCTGATCTCGGTCGTGGCGCTGCTGGCGCCTCTGAATCTGGGCGGGGTGGAGCTGTTTCGCGCGAAGGTCGGGTTCGGGACGGTGGCTGATCCTGCGATGCAGGCGCAGTTCGGAGTGTATGATCCGTCCATGGACCGCAACATCCTGCGGCTGCACGATCAGGTGCGCCTGATCGCCCCCGCCTATCTGGGGCTTACGCTTGTGCTGTGGGTCGCGCTCTCGATGGCGGGAAATCCTCCGCTGGTGGCGCTGATGCTGGCCATGTCCACGCTGTCAACATCTGGCATCGCACCTGCCGGGGCGCTTGAGTCCATCATGACCGAAGCCCTGATTGCCGGGTTCCTGATCTTCGCTGTCAGTCGCAGGCTTTGGCCCGGCCGGACCGCGTTACACCCGCTTGGAGCCTCGAAGCGGCGCGACCCCGAACTGGTGCTTGCAGGCAGCATCCTTGCGCTGATCTGCCTTGTTCTGGGGTTGCGCGCGGTCTTCTGGCCCACACAGGCGGGATTTGTCGAAAACCTGTCGGTGATCTGGGCGCATGGGTTCACCTCGCTGTCGTTTCTGACCACCGCGGGCTTTATCAGCACTGTCAGTGGCGGGCTGGAAACTGTCTTTCCCGGCCCGACCGGCATCGTCGTGATGGGGCTGGCGCTGTTCGGCGGCGGGGTGGCGACCACAGCGGGCGGGTTGAAGCTGATGCGGGTCTTCGCCTTGGGCTGGCAGGCCAGGCGCGAGGTGTCCCGGTTGCTTTACCCTGACGGGGTCGGCGGCGACGGGACGCAGATGCGCAACCTGCGCCGCGAAGGGGCGTTCGCGGCCTGGTTGTTTTTGATGATCTTCATTTTTTCCCTCACATCCGTGACGGCTTTTCTGACACTAGCAGGCCTGCCCTTGGAAGATGCGATGGTTTTTGCGGTTGCGGCGCTGACGACAACCGGCCCCTTGCCCGATATCGCTGCGTCAGAGCCGATGCACTGGGTCGCCCTTGGCGACGGGCCGAAGGTGATCCTGGGCGTGGCGATGCTGTTGGGGCGGTTGGAACTGTTGCTCTTGCTGTCTGTGCTCTGGGCACGATAATGGCGCAAGGTCAGGGCGGCGCGGAATAAAATTTCAGGCCTATGCGAGAAATCCGTTTTCAGGGCTGGAAGTTTCCCGAAAGCCGCGACATAATTGAAGACTGGGGAGACAAGGCTCTCTGCGTAAAGCAAACACGCCCATACAAAAAGGCAAACGCATGGCCACTGACAAACAAAACCTTCAGGACGCATTTCTGAACCATGTCCGCAAGAACAAGGTTCCTGTAACTGTTTTTCTGATCAACGGGGTCAAGCTTCAGGGCGTGATCACCTGGTTCGACAATTTCTGCGTGCTTTTGCGTCGCGATGGACAGAGCCAGCTTGTCTACAAGCACGCGATCTCGACCATCATGCCGGGTCAGCCGATCTCGCTTTATGACGGTGAAACCTGATCCCGTAAATGGGTTCAGACGCCTCCGGGACCGGTCACGAAACGCATGACT
>SLQN01000563.1 GCA_007131465.1 Paracoccaceae bacterium | reverse complement strand
TCGGGCACTTCCATCTTGAACAGTTCGGCCATGAATTCGGGCGCGGTGCGCGACAGGAAGATCTGCGGCCCGCGTGCCTCGCGGCGCACATCCTTGACATAGCAGCGGATGCGGTCGCCGTTGCGATAGCTTTCGCGACCAATTTTTTCGTTGCGGCGCAGCACGGCTTCGCCCCGGCCGATATCGATGACCAGATTGCCGTATTCCTCGCGCTTGACGACACCATTGATGATCGTGCCTGCGCGGTCCTTGAATTCCTCATACTGGCGGTCGCGCTCGGCCTCGCGGACGCGCTGCAGAATCACCTGCTTGGCCGATTGCGCGGCAATGCGGCCCAGTTCGACCGGGGGAACCTGATCCACGATCTCGTCGCCCACCTTCGGGTCATCCAGATAGGGCGCGGCCTGCGCAACAGTCAGTTGCGCGTGGTGGTTTTCCAGCTCTTCCTCGGGGACCACAGTGCGCACGCGCGAGAAATTGGCGACACCCGTCTTGCGGTCGATCTTGACGCGGATGTCCATATCCGCCCCGTAGCGCGACTTGGCCGCGCGCGCGAGGCTGTCTTCCATCGCCTGGACAACCAGTTCGGGGTCGATCATCTTTTCGCGGGCAACCGCTTCGGCGGTTTGCAGCAATTCAAGCTGGTTGGCAGAGGTGATTGCCATCTCTCAGTCCTCCTGATGGGCCGCGTCGTCCGCACCCGCTTCGGTTTCAATCTCGTCAAACTTGCTTTCATCGAACGCGCCGCTGGCCTTGCGGGCGCGCAGCATCTGGGCGATCAGGTCTTCGGTCAGCACCAGTTTCGCATCTGCCAGCCAGCCGAATTGCAGACCGATGGTCAGCGTCTCGCCATTCTCCTCGATCTCGATCAGCACCTCGTCGCCCTCGACCCCGGCCAGACTGCCCCTGAACCGCCGCCGCCCGTCGATCAACTCGGTTGTCTCGATACGCGCCTCGTGCCCCTCCCATGCGGCGAAATCCTTCAGCCGGGTCAGGGGGCGGTCGATGCCGGGGCTGGACACTTCCAGAACATAGGCGTCGTCCAGCGGGTCCTCGACATCCAGCACCGCCGACACGGCGGTCGAGATTTCGGCGCAATCATCCACCTCGATGCCGCCTTCGGGCCGGTCGGCCATGATCTGCAAGGTCCGGGTCTTGCCCGACATGACGCGCAGGCGCACCAGTTCGAACCCCATCCCCTCGATCACCGGGGCGACGATGGACGCGACGCGCTGGTCGATGGACGTCTTGGCAATAAGATCGCTCATTCCTGCCCCCCTCGGGCCCTGCATGGGTGCGGCAAATACAAAAAAACGGGCCGCGCGGCCCGTTGTGGTTTCCGGTGGAGCCTGCATCACAAGCGCCGCTGTTATTGGCCGTATAGGCAAGTCGCGCAGGGAATGCAAGCGCGCTTTGGTCAGAGTTTCAGCCGATCCCCTTCATGGCGCAGATGGTTCATCACGCGCAGCAATTCCGCGCTGATGCCCGGTTCCGACAGCGCATGCCCGGCCACAGGGACCATTTCCAGCCGCGACCGGCCCCAAGCGGCATGCAGGCCCCAGGCGGTATGGGGCGGGCAGATCATGTCATAACGGCCCTGAACAATGGTTCCGGGCACGTCCTGCATCTGTGTTAGCCCGGCCATCAGCGCGCCATCCTCGCCCAGAAAACAGCCATTGGCGAAATAGTGATTCTCCAGCCGCGCGAAGGCGCGCGCGTAATCGGACGGCGCGTCGCCCATCCCAAGGCCCCGCGTCTCGATCGAGGCCAGCGCGTTTTCCCAGCGCGTCCAGCTTCGCGCAAAGCGATTCTCCTCATGCGGGTCGCCGCTGAACAGGCGCCTTGCGTAGGCGGCGATCATATCGCCCTGTTCCTCTACCGGCACAGGGCGGATGAATTGCGCCCAGAGTTCGGGGAAAAACCGCGCAGCCCCCCCGCCATAGAACCAGTCAAGTTCCGCCCGCGTGCCCAGGAACACCCCGCGCAGGATCAGATAGGCCGCGCGGTCGGGATGGGCCTGCGCATAGGCCAGCGCCAGGGTCGCGCCCCAACTGCCGCCGAAGACCAGCCAGCGCGGAATCTCCAGTTCCGTGCGGATCCGTTCGATATCGGCGATCAGGTGCTGCGTCGTGTTGGCCGTAACCGAGGCCGCGGGCTTCGAGCGCCCGCAACCGCGCTGGTCGAACAGGATCACGCGATAGGTTTCCGGGTCGAAGAACCGCCGCATCGCCGGGCTGCACCCCCCGCCGGGACCGCCATGCAGCACGACCACGGGAATGCCGTTGGGGTGACCGGACTGTTCCAGATACACCTTATGGGCGTCGCCAACGTCCAGAAGACGCTGGTCAAACGGGTCACGGATCGGATAGAGCGACGATCCTGCGGTGTCATGTCCTGCTGACTTGTCCATAGAGGATAGTATATAGCGGATCAACCGACCCTGCCATGGGCAAGTCATCAAAAACCGGGAGGATGCATGAGCCTTTCAACCATCGACCCCAACGAAATTGCCAAATTCGAGGCGATGGCCGCCGAATGGTGGGACCCGCAGGGCAAGTTCAAGCCGCTGCACATGCTCAACCCCTGCCGGCTGGACTATATCACCGCACAGATCGCTGCGGAATTCGACCGCGACCTGACCCGGCCTGAACCGTTCGGCGGCTTGCGGCTTCTGGATATCGGCTGCGGCGGCGGGCTCTTGTCCGAACCGATGGCGCGGCTGGGGGCGGATGTCGTCGGCGCGGATGCGGCAGCACGCAACATCCCGGTGGCCGAGTTGCACGCCCAGAAGGAAGGGCTGGCCATCGACTATCGCCATACCAGCGCCGAGGACATGGCCGCAGCCGGTGAACAGTTCGATGTGGTGCTGAACATGGAAGTGGTCGAGCATGTGGCAGACCCGCTGGCCTATCTGACCGCCTGCCAGCAGTTGCTCAAACCCGGCGGGCTGATGATCTGTTCGACCCTGAACCGCAATCCCAAAAGCTACCTGATGGCGATCATCGGGGCAGAGCATGTGATGCGCTGGTTGCCCAAGGGCACGCATGAGTGGTCGAAATTCATCACCCCCGATGAACTTTATGACCTGCTGCGCCGCGCCGGGCTGGACCCGGTGGACCGCAAGGGCTTTGTGTTCAGCAAGCTGACATGGAGCTGGTCAATCTCCGAGCGTGACCTGTCGGTGAATTACGTCACCGCCTCGGTCAAGCGCTGACTCAGCTATAGGCGATAAACAGCAGCACGCCGCCCAACCCCAGCCGGTAGATCACATAGGGCGTGAAACTGACCGTGCGCAGCAGCTTCATCATGAAGACCAGCGCCGCCCAGGCGGCGAAAAACGAGATCACCGCCGCAATGGCCCCATCCCGCGCGGCCTGCCAATCGGCCAGCCGCACCACATCCACTCCCATCAGTGCGCCCGAGGCGATAATGGTGGGAATCGACATCAGCATCGACAGTTTCGCGGCGTCGTGGCGCGTGTATCCCAGCGCGCGCGCCCCCGAGATGACAATGCCCGACCGCGATGTGCCGGGAATCAGCGCGACAGCCTGCCACAGCCCCAGATAAAGCGCGTGTTTCAGTGTCCAGCCTTTTGCTGTGCGGGTCTGCGCGCCCATCCTGTCTGTCAGATACAGCACAATGCCGAAGATTATCATCATCCAGCCGATGACCGCCACGGACCGCAGCATCTCCATCACCCCCAGCAGCTTGAAGATCAGGCCAAGGATGATGACGGGGATTGTCGCGATCACAAGGCACAGGGCCAGGAATCCGCCCGGTGTCTCGATCCGGAAGCGCACCACTTCCGGCAGGCCGCGCACGGCGGCCATCACATCCTTGCGAAAATACCAGCAGACCGCGAACAGCGTGCCCACATGCACGGCAACATCGATCACCAGCCCCTGATCCTCCAGCGAGGTCAGCGCAGGCAGCAAGATCAGATGCCCGGAGGAGGAGACGGGCAGAAATTCGGTCACGCCCTGAATGACGGCGAGCAGGAAGATGTGGAAAAGTGTCATGTGCCCTCGCTGCAATTGTGCGCAACCTAGAAGGAAGCGCGAATCTTGGAAAGCTGGAAAGAAGGTAAATGTAACTGACCTTGTTTTCTGAATATTCGCGCGGATGAGGCTCGCGGATACGAAAAAATTCGCTTTTAGGTCAGCACTAATGACTTTTCTTCTTTTTTCCGCCTGTGTAAAAGACTTCAAATTTCTGGAGGATCAACCATGGCCAAACAGCAAATGCTGCGCTTCGTGACGACTGCGCGCGAAATGCCGGAAAAGCGGCCACCCGATCTGCGGTCCGAGGATTTCGGCGAAATCTATGCTGATTATGCCGCCGACAAGGCCGCCGAGCAGTCGGGCCGGTGCAGCCAGTGCGGCGTCCCCTATTGCCAGACCCATTGCCCGCTGCACAACAACATTCCCGACTGGCTGATGATGACAGCGACCGGGCGCCTGCAGGAAGCCTATGAGATATCGCAGGCTACCAACACCTTCCCCGAGATCTGCGGGCGCATCTGCCCGCAGGACCGGTTGTGCGAAGGTAATTGCGTGATCGAGCAGGCGGGCCACGGAACCGTCACGATAGGCGCGGTCGAAAGATACATCACGGACACGGCCTGGGAACAGGGCTGGGTCAAGCCCATCGCGCCCGCGTCCGAGCGCGCTGAAAGCGTGGGCATCATCGGCGCGGGGCCGGGCGGGCTGGCCGCGGCGGATGTGCTGCGCCGCGCAGGCGTGCAAGTCACCGTCTATGACCGCTATGACCGCGCGGGCGGGCTGATGACGTACGGCATTCCGGGCTTCAAGCTGGAAAAACCCGTCGTCATGCGCCGGATCGAACAACTGGAACACGGCGGCGTCGAGTTCGTGCTCAACTGCACCGTGGGCGAGGATATCACCTTCGACGCCATTCGCGGGCGGCATGACGCAGTGCTGATTGCGACCGGCGTCTACAAGGCGCGCGACCTGACGGCCCCCAATGCCAGCGCGCCGGGGGTGGTTCGGGCGCTGGATTTCCTGACAGCGTCCAACCGCAAGAGCTTTGGCGACGACGTGCCGGATTTCGACAGCGGCGATCTGGATGCACGCGGCAAGCGCGTGGTCGTCATCGGCGGTGGTGATACCGCGATGGATTGTGTGCGCACAGCCGTCCGGCAGGGGGCGAAATCAGTGCGCTGCCTGTATCGGCGCGACCGCGACAACATGCCCGGCTCGCGCCGCGAAACCCAGAATGCGGAAGAGGAAGGCGTCGAATTCGTCTGGCTGTCCGCGCCTTCGGGTTTCGTGACAGACGATGCGGGCGCGCTGACCGGGGTCCGCGTGCAGAAGATGCGGCTGGGCCAGCCCGATGCGACAGGGCGGCGCGCGCCTGAACTGATCGAGGGCGCCGACTATACAGAAGAGGCCGAAATGGCGATCATGGCGCTGGGGTTCGAGCCGGAAGACCTGCCCACGCTCTGGGGCGTGCCGGAACTGGCCGTCACCCGCTGGGGCACGATCAAGGCGCGGTTCAATACCCATGAAACCGACCTTGCCGGTGTATGGGCCGTGGGTGACATCGTGCGCGGGGCAAGCCTTGTCGTCTGGGCTATCCGCGACGGGCGCGAAGCGGCAGAATCGATCCTGAATTACCTGTCAGCGCCGTCGCGCATTGCGGCCGAATAGCATGAGCCTGCCCGCGCAGATCATCGACATGCGTGCGGGCGGGTGCCTGTGTGGGGCGGTGCGCTTTCGCGCGGGCCTGATCCATCACAGCTTTGGCGCGTGCCATTGCGAGATGTGTCGCCGCTGGACAGGCTCTGCGCTGCTCGCGATCAGTGTGCCCACGCAGAACGTGACCTGGGACGGCGAAGACAACATCGCGCGGTTCCAAAGCTCGGACTGGGCCGAGCGCGCGAACTGCCGGGTCTGTGGATCGGCGCTTTTCTACCGGGTCACTGCGGAGGGTCCCGGCGCCGGGGACATGGAACTGCCGGTCGGAGCTTTCGACACCCCGGACGGGCTGACTTTTGACAGCGAGATCTACATAGACCTGAAACCTGACAGCTATTCTTTCGCGGGCGACCGCAAGCGCATGACACGCGCACAGACATACGAACACTTCGGTATTTCGGTTCAAGGAGACCTGACATGACCATCTATGATGAAGCCTGGGTTGCTGCCGAAGAAGCCAACCGCGCCGATATCGCCGAACGCGGGCTTTACAAGCCCGAGGACGAACATTCCTCCTGCGGGGTGGGGCTTGTGGTCTCGCTTGATGGCAAGCCGTCGCGCAAGGTGGTGGAAAACGGGATCGATGCGCTGAAAGCGATCTGGCACCGGGGCGCTGTGGATGCCGATGGCAAGACCGGCGACGGCGCAGGGCTGCATGTGCAGATCCCGGTGCAGTTCTTCTATGACAAGATCCGTCGCACCGGCCATGAACCGCAGATGGACCAGCTTGTCGCGGTGGGGCAGGTCTTTCTGCCGCGCACCGATTTCGGCGCGCAGGAACGCTCGCGCACGATCGTGGAATCCGAAGTGCTGCGCATGGGCTATGCGATCTATGGCTGGCGGCATGTGCCGGTCGATGTGTCGGTTCTGGGCGAGAAAGCCAATGCCACCCGCCCCGAGATCGAGCAGATCCTGATCCGCAATTCCAAGGGCACGGACGAGGAAACCTTCGAGCGCGAACTCTATGTCATCCGCCGCCGGATCGAGAAGGCGATTTCCGTTGCCGGGATCACAGGTTTCTACATCTGTTCGCTGTCATGCCGCAGCATCATCTACAAGGGCATGATGCTGGCCGAACAGGTGGCCGAATTCTACCCGGACCTGAAGGACGACCGCTTCGAATCCGCCTTCGCGATCTACCACCAGCGCTATTCCACCAACACGTTCCCGCAATGGTGGCTGGCCCAGCCCTTCCGCATGCTCGCCCATAACGGCGAAATCAACACCCTGAAGGGCAACCTGAACTGGCTGAAAAGCCATGAAATCCGCATGGC
>SLQN01000422.1 GCA_007131465.1 Paracoccaceae bacterium | reverse complement strand
GGATCTATATCGGCACGCAGGGCATCGTTCAGGGCACATTTGAGACCTTCGCGGAGGCCGGTCGCCAGCATTACGGCGGCGATCTGCGGGGGCGCTGGATCCTGACCGGCGGGCTGGGGGGCATGGGCGGCGCGCAACCACTGGCGGCTGCGATGGCAGGGGCTTGCTGTCTGGCTGTGGAATGTGACGAAACCCGCGCCGATTTCCGTATCCGCACCCGGTATTGCGACGCCAAGGCACACAGTCTTGATGACGCGCTGGAAATGATCACCCGCTGGTGCGCCGCCGGAGAGGCCAAATCGGTCGCCCTGATCGGCAACGCGGCCGAGGTCTTTCCAGAGATATTCAGGCGTGGCATCCGCCCCGATATCGTGACCGACCAGACCAGCGCGCATGATCCGGTGCATGGCTACCTGCCGATTGGCTGGAGCGTGGCGGACTGGCGTGAGAAGCAGGAAAGCGACCCCAAGGCCGTCGAAAAGGCCGCCCGCGCCAGCATGAAGACGCATGTCGCGGCGATGGTCGATTTCTGGAATGCGGGCGTGCCCACGCTGGATTACGGCAACAACATCCGTCAGGTGGCGAAGGAAGAAGGGCTGGAGAACGCCTTTGCCTTTCCCGGTTTCGTGCCCGCCTATATCCGGCCCCTGTTCTGCAAGGGGATTGGTCCGTTCCGTTGGTGCGCGCTGTCCGGCGACCCGGAGGATATCTACAAGACCGATCAGGCGATGCGCGAACTGTTTCCAGACAACGACCATCTGCATCGCTGGCTGGACATGGCGCGCGAGCGCATTGCCTTTCAGGGCCTGCCCGCGCGTATCTGCTGGCTGGGGCTGGGCGACCGCCACCGCGCGGGCCTGAAATTCAACCAGATGGTAGCTTCGGGCGAATTGAAAGCCCCTATCGTGATTGGCCGCGACCATCTCGACAGCGGCTCTGTCGCCAGCCCCAACCGCGAGACCGAGGCGATGCGCGACGGATCGGACGCCGTGTCGGACTGGCCTTTGCTGAATGCGCTGATCAATACCGCATCGGGTGCGACATGGGTCAGCCTGCATCACGGGGGCGGTGTCGGCATGGGGTTTTCGCAACATGCAGGCGTGGTCATCGTCGCGGATGGCACGCCAGAGGCGGCCAGACGGCTGGAGCGTGTGCTGTGGAACGACCCGGCCTCGGGCGTTTGGCGTCATGCCGATGCGGGATATGAAAGCGCAATCCAATGTGCGAAGGATCACGGCCTGCGCCTTCCCGGTATTCTGGGGAACTAGGCCGACACCCCAAGATCATGCAGCAGCGCACTTGCGGTGCCGTGACTGACTGCGTCCCGTTCTTCGGGTGTCAGCCGCGCGGGGGCAAGCGTTGTCTCATGGGGCGGGTCGCGGAAGATGGGCCAGTCTGTCCCCAGCATGATCCGGTCCGCGCCATAGAGGGCGACCGCCGCCTCCAGCGCCCTCGGCCCCATCGAGGCGCAGTCAAACCATAGCCGCCGCAGCCTTTCGGTTGGAAAGGGCTGGTCAGGATTGCGGTGGCGCGCGATGCTTTGCATCCGCTCGATGATGAAGGGGATGGTGCCGCCCAGATTGATGATCTGAAACCGGATGCGGGGGAAGGCGTCCAGCAGATCGGACAGCACAAGGGTCAGCACCACTTGCGAGGCTGAAGCCTGAAGGGCTATCGCCGATGTGCGGTATTGGGGAAACTCGCTGGCCACAGGCGCGGGCGCATGGCCCGCCATCGGCCCCGGATGCAGCATCAGAAGCGCGCCGGTCTGGTTGGCCGCATCCAGTACCGGACGCAGGGTCTTTGCCGCCTCTGTCGTCTCGAAATAGTCCGAGGGCAGGATCGCGCCCGCCAGCCCCAGCACGCGCCGCGCCCGCAAGAGTTCCTGCGCGGCCAATTCCGGCGCGGCAAGCGGCAGGCCCGCAAGGCCCATCAGCCTGCCATTGGTGCGCGATTGCAGCGCCGCCATATAAGTGTTGAACTCGGAAATCGGCCCGGCAATCTCGACCGCAGGCAACGCATCAAGGCACAGCGCGCCGGGAAAGGTCAGCATTCGCCGCGCCACCCCGGTCTGATCCATCTGTGTCAGAACAACATCCGCGTCCCAATGGGCCGGTTCAAACGGAAAGGCCCCGTTCATCGCCAGCATGTGAACCGCGCCATCTGTGTCGCGCAGACAGGGCCGTTCGGTCCGCTGGCGCAAATGCTGCTCCAGCCCAGCCCCGTAGAAATGGGCATGCATGTCGATCATGGGCGATGTCTCAGGCATCTGGCAGCACATCCCGGAAAACACTTTAGTTAAACTAAAGCATGAGCTAATGTTGACCACAAGCCCATCACGCAAGGAGCCCAATATGAACAGCCCCGGTTTCATCCGCAATACATGGTATGTCTGCGCGCGCAGCGAGGATATCGTTCAAGCCCTGACACCGCGCACGGTTCTGGGCGAAAATATTGTTCTGTTTCGGCGCGCTGACGGGACTGTTGCCGCGCTTGAGGATGCCTGCCCGCACCGGAAATTGCCCCTGTCCAAAGGCACATTGGTCGGCGACCGGGTCGTGTGCGGCTATCACGGGCTGACCTTTGACGGATCCGGGGCCTGTGTCGCGGCCCCGACGCAGGAAGGGCCGATACCGCGCCGCGCGCAGGTCACCAGCCATCCGGTGCGCGAACACTATGGCTTTGTCTGGGTCTGGATGGGCGACCCGGCGCTGGCGGCTGACACAGCCCTGATCGAGATCCCTGACTATGACAACCCGGCATGGGGTCAGACACAGCGGGGCGCGCTGGACATTGCCTGCCATTACCTGTGGATCACCGACAACCTGCTGGACCCCTCGCATGTGGCCTGGGTGCATCTGAGTTCATTCGCAGGGGCCGGGACCGACAATGTCGCGCTGGAAATTACCGAAGAGGACGCCCGCATCATCGTCTGGCGCTGGATCCGCGACCGGCCTGCCCCGCCCTATTACGCGCCCTTCCTTGCCTTTGATGGCCCCTGCGACCGCAAGCAGCATTATGAATGCCGCCTGCCCTCGATTGCGATCAACAAGTCGATCTATACGCCCGCAGGCACAGGCGGGGCGGATGAAGGCCTGCCCGAAAGCGCCTTCGTGAACTTTTCCTACAACTTCATGACCCCGGTGGATGAAGATCATTCCATGTATTTCTGGTTCCAGCATCGCAACCAACGCCCCGATGATGCCGAAATGTCAGCCTCGATGTTCGCTGGTGCGACCATGGCCTTCAACGAGGACAAGGACGTGCTGGAAGACGTGCACAAGGGCATGAAAGAAGCGCGCGGCCCCCATATCAACCTTGGGATAGATGCGGCGGCGATGCGCTTTCGCAGACAAGTCGAGCGCGCCATTGCGGCGGAGGCAGAGGCAGGTCACTGACCGCTGTTGCGCGCCTCGGCCAGCAGCCAGTCCCGGAAATTGCGCACCCGAGGGACGGATAAAGCCTCATGCGGGCAGACGATCCAGTAGGAAAAGAGCGAGGCCACTTCGCCCTCGAAGGGGCGCACAAGGGAGCCACGTGCCAATGCATCCGCCACCAGCGGCGTGCGCCCCAGAGCAACACCAAGGCCACGCTCAGCCGCCTGCACGACCATATTGGACTGACCGAAACGGCGCAGCCGCGCAGGATTGGGCAAGCGGTTGCCAGTCTCTCGCGCCCAGAATTCCCATGTCGGGGGGTTGCCGTCCAGATCAGTGACATCATCCACCAGAAGCGTATGCTGCGCCAGATCCTCCACACAACGCAGCCGGGGTCCGCGTTCCAGAAGCGCAGGCGCGCAAACGGGAAACAGCGTCTCGGTCAATAGTTGCTCGACATGCAGCCCGGAATAGCTGCCCAGCCCATAGCGGATGGCCAGATCGGTCTCATCATCGGTGAAATTCGCAAGCGCGGCGGTGGTGGTGATGGAGACCGGAACATCAGGATGCAACTGGTCAAACCCGATCAGCCGCGGGATCAGCCAGAGATAGGCAAAGCCCGGCAGGCAAGAGATGTTCAGCGCCAGGGTGCCACTCTGCGCCTCGCGCAATTCGCGGCATACAGAGGCGATCTGACCAAAGCCCAGTTTCACAGCCGCGGCGAGACGCGCGCCCTCTGGCGTGGTTGCGACGCGACCTCCGCCACGGGTCAGCAAACGCTGCCCCAGCCATTCTTCAAGTGATTTCACATGCTGGCTGACCGCGCTTTGCGTCACCCCCAATTCTTCGGCCGCACGTCCGAACCCCCGCAGGCGGGCCACCGCCTCGAAGGCGCGCAAGGCAGTATAGGGCAACACGACAGGCATATTAGTATAGCTAACACGCCACATTATGACTCTGCAATGGCGCGCATCACGCCATGCGTGTTAACGTCGGACCATCAGTTTCACCGCAAGAGGTGCGGCATGTGCAGCCAGCCGACGCAGCCGCCTGAACCTGTTCAGACCGACCTGCGCGCGGGCATTCTGAACATGCTGCATACTTGTGCGGGTCTGCGTGCCGGGCAATCCCTGCTGATCCTTGCCGAACCCCCGGGCACCGACCATTATGACCCCGCGCTGGTGCCCGCTGTTGCCGAGGTGGCACGGACCGTCGGCGTGCAGGTCAGCATCCAGGAGCTCGCGCATTGCCCCGGTGCCTCTGTCCCCGCGCCTGCCGTGATGCAGGCCATCGCGCGCGCAGATTGCGCCTTGTTCCTGACACGGCGCGGGGATCAGTTGCGCTTTGATCCGGTGCTGGCGCAATCGGTGCCCGTGATGTGCTACGCGCTGGATCGCGGCATGATGGCATCGCGTTTCGGGCAGGCAGATCATCGCGGCTTTGCAGAGCTTCTTGCCTGTGTGAACACCGCGCTTGCACAGGCGCGGCATCTGCGTGTGACCTGCCCGCTTGGGACGGATTTCGAAGGCCCCGGCGCGTGCTTTCCGAAATCCGGCGGAGAGGTCACGGTCCGGCGATTTCCGCTGTCGGTCTTTTCACCTGTTCCGGCCGCGGGGTATCGCGGTCGGATCGCAGTCGCGGGTTTTCTGACAGGGACCGGAAAAACCCGATATATTCCCTATGACCTGCCGCTGACGGATGTGCTGCATATTTACTTCGATGGCACGAACATCACGGGCTTTGAAGGGAACGACGCACAGGCTGCGCGCGCGCATTATGACCATGTGGGCGCATGTCTTAAGACAGCGGCGCGGCATGTGCATTCATGGCATGCGGGCATTCATCCAGGCTGCGCCTACCACGCCCCGGCTGGCGCGAATACCGAGCGATGGGGCAGTGGCGCATTCGGCAACCCGCGCGTGCTGCATTTTCACACCTGCGGGACGGTTGCGCCGGGTGAAATCTCGCTCAATGTCATTGATCCGACGATCTATCTGGATGGTGTGGCTGTCTGGGATGCGGGCCGACTGTTCCCCGAAAGGGTGCCGGGGGGCGCCGAGATTCTGGCCCGCCATGACGGAATGGCGGCGCTGTTTACCAACCCGGAAACCGCGATCGGGCTTGGCCCAACGGGGCGATTGTCAATGCGCCAGTAGCTGACTCAGGAATTGCGCGGCGCGGTCGGTCTTGGGCGAGGTGAAGAACTCCTCGGGGGGGGCGACCTCGACAATCTCGCCCTCATCCATGAACACCACGCGGTCGGCGACGCGGCGGGCAAAGCCCATTTCATGGGTCACGACGATCATCGTCATGCCATCGCGCGCCAGCGTTTCCATGACATCCAGCACACCCGCGATCATTTCAGGGTCCAGCGCCGAGGTCGGTTCATCAAACAGCATGATCTTGGGCTGCATGCACAGCGCGCGCGCAATGGCCACGCGCTGCTGTTGGCCGCCCGATAGCTGCGGCGGGTATTTCCCCGCCTGTTCGGCAATACGCACCTTTTCCAGATACCCCATCGCCAGATCGCGCGCCTGCGCCCGCGCCATGCCACGATTGCGCACCGGGCCCAGCACCAGATTGTCCAGCACCGTCATGTGCGGGAACAGGTTGAAGCTCTGGAACACCATGCCCACGTCACGGCGGATCTGTTCGATCCCTTTCATGCCGGGGCGGACATCCTTGCCATCCACCCGCAGCGTTCCCTGCTGATGTTCCTCAAGCTGATTGATGCAGCGGATCAGCGTTGATTTGCCAGAACCGGACGGCCCGCAGATCACCACCTTCTCGCCCCGCGCCACGTTCAGGTTGATGTCATAGAGCGCCGAGAATTCGCCATACCATTTGCACAGCGCGGAAATCTCGACCAGAGGCGGGGCGAAGGTCACTGTCATGATCTGCCTTATCGTTGCGTGCTTCGCCCGGCCCGCGCTTCCAGACGGGCAAAGACAAAGGCGAAAAAGTAACACAGGCCGAAATACATCGCACCCACCATGATCCATGTCTCGAAGACCTTTGTGGTGCTGGCGGCAACTTCGGTGG
Source organism: Paracoccaceae bacterium (assembly GCA_007131465.1). Taxonomy (GTDB): domain Bacteria; phylum Pseudomonadota; class Alphaproteobacteria; order Rhodobacterales; family Rhodobacteraceae; genus Roseinatronobacter. Next base: position 587 of record SLQN01000422.1, on the reverse strand, counting down.
CCATGAAGGTCAGTTCCTGCACCGAGATCAGCGAGATGATGGCGCTGTCCTTGATCAGCGTGATGAACTGACCTGCAAGCGGCGGCAGGATCTTGCGGATCGCCTGCGGAAAGATGATGTCGCGCAGAAGGTCGAACCGCGACAGGCCAATCGCGCGGCCCGCTTCCCACTGCCCTTTCTGCACGGACTGGATACCAGCGCGCACGATCTCGGTGATATAGGCGGCCTCGAACAGGGCCAGACAGATCAGCCCGGTCAGGAAATTGGTGAACAGGCGCGGGTCGCCGAAGGCAATGCGGAAGAACGCATTGTCCACCCAGGGGCTGGAGGTGTTGATGTTGTTAAGGCCCAGCGCGGGGAAAATCTGGCTGGCAATGAAGAAATAGAAGATAAAGATGAAGATCAGTGGCGGAATATTTCGGATCAATTCGACATAGGTGCGGCTGAGGATGCGCAGCGCAAGTGAATTGCAGGTGCGCCAATAGCCCATGATCAGTCCGATGATCGCGGCCAGAATCGTGCCCCAGAAGGCCAGGCGGATCGTCGTGAACAGGCCCTGCAACAGCAGATTGGAAATCCATTGGCCG
>SLQN01000207.1 GCA_007131465.1 Paracoccaceae bacterium | reverse complement strand
AGATATCGGCCAGCGTCTTGGGCCGGGCGCGGTGGTTGACCAGATGCACGATCAGCACTTCCAGCGGCGACAGTCCGGGCTGGCCTGCGGCGGTCATGCACCGCACCATCCAGCGGTGAAAGGCGTTATTCGCCATGGTCAGGGCGAATTCCACCTCGGACAGCGCGGGCAGCGAGGAGCTTGCCAGATGCGCCGAACTGACCACAGGCCCGATATCGGGAATGACCGGGTCGCGGGGCGTCATCGGCTCAGCATCGTGTTTGGGAGCCACAGGGCAATCTCCGGGAACAGCGACAGGATGGCAGTTGCCAGCACAAGGATCAGGAAAAAGGGCAGGGCCATGCGCGCGATCTGGAAAATGCCCCGCCCGGTTATGGATTGCAACACGAACAAGTTGAAGCCCACAGGCGGGGTGATCTGGCTCATCTCCACCACCAGCACCAGAAAGATGCCAAACCAGATCGGGTCGATCCCGGCGGCCATGACCATCGGCAGGATCACCGATGTTGTCAGCACCACGATCGAGATGCCATCGAGGAAGAAGCCAAGGATGATGAAGAAGACCAGAAGGGCCGCCAACAGCGCGAATTGCGAATAGCCCTGTTCGCCGATCCATTGCGCCAGCAGACGCGGGATGCCGGTATAGCCCATGGCGACGGTCAGGAAGGACGCGCCTGCAAGGATGAAGGCGATCATGCAGGTGGTGATGGCCGCGCCCCGCAGGCTGGCCACCGCACTTGTCCGGTCCAGCCCGCCCGAGAGGCCCGAGATCATCAATGCGCCCGCAACCCCGATCACCGCGGCCTCGGTGGGCGAGGCGATGCCCGCATAGATCGACCCGATCACGGCGAAGATCAGCGCCACAGTTGGCCCCAGCGCCTTGATCGCGTCCCAGCGCTCGGCCCAGCTTGGGGCGGGGTCGGGGGCAGGCAGCTTGTCGCGGTTCATCAGCGACCAGAGCATCACATAGCCCGCAAAGAGGGCGGCGAGCATCAGCCCCGGCAGCACCCCGGCCAGAAACAGCCGCGCGATGCTCTGCTCGGTCGCTGCGCCATAGACGATCAGGATGATCGAGGGCGGGATCAGGAACCCGAATGTGCCTGCGCCCGCCAGCGTGCCGATGGAGATGTCGGGATCATATCCGCGCGTCTTCAGTTCCGGCAGCGACATGCGCCCGACGGTGGCCGTTGTCGCCGCAGACGACCCGGACACGGCGGCGAACAGCGCGCAGCCAAGGATATTGGCGTGCAGCAAACCGCCCGGCAGGCGGCGCGTGAAAGGCGCAAGCCCGCGAAACAGGTCCGACGACAGGCGCGAGCGGAACAGGATTTCCCCCATCCAGATGAACATGGGCAGCGCGGTCAGATCCCAGACATTGAGCGAGCCCCAGACCTTGGTCGCGAAGACCGCGCCCGCCAGTCCGGGCCGTGTCAGTTCCATTGCGACAAAGGCCACCGCCATCAGCGAGAAGCCGACCCAAAGCCCGGCCAGCAGAAAGCCGAACAGCACGATAACCAGAATGATCGAAAGCGTGAGAAGATCCATCAGTGCCCCCCGGTGCTGCGGTCGTCTTCGGCGGTCTGATAGGCCGGGTCCTGCCCGCGCAGCACCGACACCAGTTCATCGATGACCGCGACCAGCAGCAGCCCGAAGCCCAGCGTCATGATCCCTTGCGGTATCCACAGCGGCACGCGCACCATGCCGAAGGACACGGAATTGAAGCGCCACGAATCCAGCGCCTGCGCGCCCGAATGCCATGTCGCAAAGCCTGCCAGCGCCAGCGCGGCAATCAGCACCAGACCGCCCTGAATGCGCCGGAGTGTGGGGCCACCGAGGCTGAGAAGCAGACTGACGCGCACATGCCCGCCCGCGCGCAATGTGGCGGGCAGGGCCAGCGTGGCGCTGGCCACGAACAGAAACCCGCCGAAATCCGACAATGACGGGATGGACAGCCCAAGTGGCGTGGCCCCCAGCAGCAGAAGCGTCCTGTCCACCATCCGGCCGGTGATCTGCATCAGCACCAGCGTGGCAATCGCCACCATCGCCAGACAGGCCAACGCGAGCGCGCCTGCATAGAGTCCGTTCAAGACCTTGCGCATTTGCGCGCCCCCTGTGGTGATGACAAAAGGCAGGGCGCATGGCCCTGCCTTTGGTGTCGGTTACTCGGACTGGTAGGCGTCGAGCACGGCCGCGCCCGCGTCACCAGCGCCTTCCAGCCATTCGGCAGCCATGATCTCGCCAATCTCTGCCAGCCGTGCCGACAGGGCCTCGGAGGGCTGCATCACCACCATGCCTGCCGCTTCCAGCGCCGCAATCTGGGTGTCGGTTTCCGCGCGCGACATCTCCCAACCCCGCGCCTCGGCTGCTTCCGCCGCAGCCATGACGGCTTCGCGCTCGTCCTCGGACAGCGCTGTCAGCGCCGAGGAGTTCACGAAGACCATGTTCTTGGGCAGCCAGGCCTGCACGTCGATATAGTGGCTGACATAGTCCCAGGCCTGCGACGACACCCCGGTCGAGGGTGAGGTGATCATCGAGGCCACGCGCCCGGTGCTGAAGGCGGTCGGGATATCGCCTGCCTCCACCTGCGTCGGGATCATGCCCAGCAGTTGCGCCATGCGCTCGGTCGCGTTGTTATAGGCCCGGAAGGTCACGCCCTGCAACTGCGCCGGTTCGGTCACTTCTTCGCGCAGAAACAGCGACTGGCCGGGCCACGGAACCGAGAACAGAAGCGTCAGCCCCTGCGCGTCCAGCGCGTCCGAGACGGCACCGCGCGATGCGGCCCAAAGTGCCTCGGCCTCGTCATAGCTGGCCGCAAGGAAGGGAATGCTGTCCACCCCGAAGACGGGGTTTTCATTGACAAGCTGGGACATCAGGATTTCCCCGATGGGCGCAAGGCCACGGCGCACCGAATCCTTGATCTGGCCATGTGCGAACAGCGATCCTGCCGAATGCACCGTGATGTCCAGCGACCCGTCTGTTGCCTCGCGCACATCATCGGCGAAGGCCATGATGTTCTGCGTATGGAAGACGGCATCGCCGTAAGGCGTCGGCATGTCCCACGCAGTTTGCGACAGCGCGGGCGAGGCGGCCAGTGCGACTGCGACTCCGGCCATCTTGATGTGAAATGTCATTGTTGATCTCCCTGATCCTGCACTCTTGACGTTGTGCGAATTTATCGTTGACATTATGCCGCCATTTCGTCAACAAAAAAATTTGATTTGATTGAGTTGCAGCCCAGACTCTATCAGTTTACGCCGGAAAAATGCAGCATCGGAGCGATCGTGACCCCTCCTGCCAGCCAAGCATCTGACACCTTGCCCAGCGTGCGGGCGCTCGGGGTTGATGGCGTTCTGGTCAGTTTCGGTCAAAGTCTGACCGAAGCCGCGAACCGGGCAGCCCTTGCATTCCGCGCCGCTGTGGAGACCGAATCGCTGCCGGGGGTGATGGAGACCAGCACCTCGCTGACCTCGGTGTATCTGCGCCTCGACCTTGGGCAGACCGACCATGCCCGGACCCGGCATGCGCTCGAGGACCTGTTGCGCAGCCGCGACTGGTATCAGGCCAGCCTGCCGCAAGGGCGCAAGCTGTGGCGAATCCCGGCGGTGTTCGGAACCGATCTGGCCCCGCAACTGGACGAGGCCGCAAGCCTTGCCGGATTGTCGCCCGATGATGCGGTCGCAGCGCTTTGCGCGGTCCCCTTGCGGGTCCAGACGATCGGCTTCGCGCCGGGCCAGCCCTATCTGGGCGAATTGCCCCCGGACTGGGACATCCCGCGCCAGACCGGGTTGACCGCGCGCGTGCCCGAAGGCGCGCTGGCCGTGGCGATCCGGCAGATGGTGCTGTTTTCCGTCAGCACCCCCACGGGCTGGCGCCATATCGGCCAGACCGCCCTGCGGCTGTTCCGCCCCGATCAGCCCGACCCGTTCGTGCTGCGCCCCGGCGACGAGGTCCTGTTCCAGCCCGTGACGCGCGCCGCGTTCGAGGCGATCCGCGAAAGCGACCCGCAGGGCGGCGCTGTGGCAGAAAGGCTGGGCTGATGGGACAGATACACCTGCACCGCGTCGGCCCCGGCGTCACCATACAGGATCTGGGGCGGCCTGGATATCTGGCGCAGGGCCTGTCGCGCGGCGGGGCCGCGGACCTGCTGGCGCTGGCGGAAGGCGCCGCACTTCTGGGGCAGGACACTCAGCTTGCGGCGCTGGAAATCGCTGGCAGTTTCCTGAGCGTGGAGGTGACCGAGCCGACCCGCATCGCCCTGACCGGCGCGCCGATGCGCGCCACCTGCGACGGGGCGGCGCTGACATGGCAGGCCAGCCACGCCTTGCCGACGGGCGCGCGGCTGGAGATGAGCGCCAGTGCAGGCGGCTACAGCTATCTGCATCTTGGCGGGGGCATCGCGGCAGAGAGGGTGCTTAAGGCGCGTTCGGCGCATCTGGCCGCCGGGATCGGGCAGATGCTGGAAGCCGGCGACAGCCTGCCCTTGGGCGCGGATAGCGGGGTGCGGGCGGGCCTGACCTTCACGCCGCAGGCCCGTTTCGACGGGGGCGCGCTACGGCTGGTAGAAACCCCGCAGACAGCGCTATTCCCGCCCGATCTGCGCGCGCGCTTCATATCCACCCGGTTTCAGAAGGACACGCGCGGCAATCGCATGGGCCAGCGGCTGATCCATCAGGGCGCGGGATTCGGGCTGGATGCAGGGTTGAACATCCTGTCGGAAATCATCGTGCCCGGTGATATCCAGATCACAGGCGACGGCACGCCCTTCGTGCTCTTGTCGGAATGCCAGACAACGGGGGGCTATCCGCGCATTGGCACTGTCCTGCCCTGCGATCTGCCCCGCCTCGTGCAGGCCCCGGCGGGCGCAGAGTTGTGGTTCAAATTCATTTCGCTGGAAGACGCCGTGGCGCTGGAAAGTGCGGAGGCCAGGCGCCGTGCGGGGCTGCGGGGCGGATTGCGGCCCCTGATCCGCGACCCCCATGACATTGCCGATCTTCTGGCCTATCAGCTTGTCAGTGGCGTGACGCGCGGCGATGAACTTGAAAGGGAGGCCTCATGTTGACCCGGATCGACCTGAATGCGGATATGGGCGAGGGCTTTGGCCCTTGGCCGATGGGCGCGGATGCCGAGTTGCTGAAAGTCATCTCATCGGCCAATATCGCTTGCGGGTTTCATGCCGGGGATCCTGATGTGATGGCGCATGCCATGGCGATGGCCGTTCAAAACAGGGTCGGGATCGGGGCGCATCCGGGCCTGCCCGACCTGCAAGGCTTTGGCCGCAGGCGGATGCAGATTGCCCCTGCCGAGGCCCGGCATCTTGTGGCCTATCAGTTGGGCGCGGCGCAGGCCATGGCGCGGCTGGCGGGTGGGCAGGTGCGGCATCTGAAACTGCACGGCGCGCTGGCCAACATGGCCGCCGAGGACGAAGACCTTGCCCGCGCCTGTTATGAGGGCGCGCTGGGCGTGGACCCCGAGATCATCTTGATGGTGATTTCCGGCACAGCGCAGGCCCGCGCCGCGACAGCCCTTGGCGCGCGCATGGCGCAGGAAATCTTTGCCGATCGCGCCTACACCGAGGACGGGCTCTTGATCGACCGCCGCCTGCCCGGTGCCGTGATCCATGACCCCGATACCGTCTGCGCGCGTATCCTTGCGATGCTGGGCGCAGGTGCGATCATCACAGCGCAGGGCACGCATCTGCCCGCCCGAATCGACACGATCTGCCTGCATGGCGACACAGTGGGTGCAGTGGCGCTTGCACTGTCGCTGCACGACGCGCTTGCCGCAGAAGGCGTCACGATCACGCCATTCGAGGGTGCGCGGGGGGCGTAGGGGGCACTGGATTGACGGGTCGGCGGCCCCGTGTGTCAGAACTGCCGCGCAGCACGCGGCGGCGCATCCTCCGGTTCGACGCCCCCCGCTTCAGCCCGCGCTGCGCCGGACTGCACGTTCCAGCGCGTTGAGAAACCGTGTCCTGTCGGCCTTCTGGAAAGCGCGACCGGACCCTTGCCGGAACGGGTCCATCGCGCGCAGATCGGCCATCAGGTCACGGGTTGCCAGCACATTGCCGATATTCGCAGGCGTCAGTTCCGTGCCATCATGCTTGAGAACCTGCGCGCCCGCCGCGATACAGCGCGCAGCCAGAGGAATGTCGCCCGTGATCACGATATCGCCGGGGCCTGCCCGCTCGGCGATCCAGTCATCCGCCGCATCAGGCCCTTCGGCCACGATGATCGTCTGTATCAGCGGGTTGGTGGACAGACGCAACCCGCCATTCGAGACGATGAACACTTGCTGCCGGTGGCGCGTCCCCACGCGCGCGACCTCGTCCTTGACCGGGCAGGCATCGGCGTCGACATAGATCGGCATGAGCTTGCGTCCCTTCTGCTGCCTGCGCAAAACCCCGCGAATCGCCTGAGCCTGTGGAGCAGCGTTTGCCGTCTTGCGGCCGGATGGCGGGTGATGAGAGACTCGAACTCCCGCACTTTGCGCTCAAGTCATTGATAAAATGCAGTTAATCCTCTTGGCTGATGCTAATTATGTACCAGTATTCTGCGCGACTTCCAAGTGGATATCGAATTGATTTTCGCACAGACATCTAGCGTATCCGTCTTGATCAAGCTGTTTTTGGTGTCCATTTGCTGTCGTTCTGGACGAGTGCGTTTGCCAGTGCGATCATCTTTCGCATGAGCGCCGTCAGAGCGACTTTGGGGGGGGGGCGGCCTGGATCATGGTCTGGTATCTCTGTCGCAGATCCGGGTTGAAGCGGGCCGCGACAGGCGCGTGCATGTAGAGCGCATCGCGCAGGAATTTGCGTCCACCCTGGCTGCCCGGGAAATCATCGGGTCCAGCCTGAAGGTTGAAGTTGCTGAAACTGAACCCCAGCCAGCCCGGTCTGAAGGCTACCTCTCACGCCTGAGAACCCATCGGTCCCGATATGCCTAGAGCGCGATGAGATCAGCTTGAAGCATATCCGGCATTGATGAGGTAATTTGCGCATTCCTGCGGGGTGAAGCATTCGAGGAGGT
>SLQN01000214.1 GCA_007131465.1 Paracoccaceae bacterium | reverse complement strand
TGGTCACCGTGATCGGGGCCTTGCGCAGTTTCGACATGATCTCGGTCATGACCAATGGCGGGCCTTTCGGGTCTTCGCGCGTGCTGGCCTATTACATGTTCGAGGTGTCGCTGTCCGAATATGGCTTCCGCATGGGCTATGGCGCGGCGATTGCCGTGATCCTGTTTCTGATCATGATGGTCTATATCGCGTTTTTCCTGTGGCGCATGTACCGCGAAGAAAGGGGCTTCTGATGGCAGTGACGCGCGCCCAGATCGACGCGATTTGCGCTGCCCTTCCGGGCGCGACCCCGGCACATCCGCCCGAACTGACAAGCTGGAAGCTGGGCAGCAAGATGTTCGCCTGTTTCGCCGGTGATGGCGTTAAGGACGGGGTGTCGGTCAAGTGCCGCGACATTGAAACCGCCGCGATGCTGATTGAAACCGGCGCCGCCATGCGCGCGCCCTATTTCCACGGCTCCTGGGTGCGGCTGCCCTATTCCGTCACGAGCCTTGAGGAGGCCCACCACCGCATCGCGGTGTCTTGTGACATCATCCGCGCCAGCCTGCCGAAAGCCCAGCGAAGCGCCCTGCCGCCAAGGAAGGACGCCTGATGTTCCCCACCCCAGTCGAACGCCGCTCGGCGGCTGTCCAGACCACCTACAAGGCGCTTTTGCCGCTCGCGCTGATCCTGTGGCTGCTGCCGCTTCTGATGGTCGCGCTGTTTTCCATCAAGCCCGACAGCGATTTCACGCAAGGCAACCTCTGGGGCTGGCCGACCAGCTTCGCGGGGTTCGAGAACTACACCCGCGTCTTCACCGACAGTGCCATGCCGCGCTATCTGCTGAACTCGGTCTTCATCACCGTGCCGACAGTCATCGGTGCGGTGGCGCTTTCGTGCATGACAGGCTTTGCGTTGGGCGTGTATCGCTTCCGCAGCAATATCTGGATCTTCTTCATGTTCGTGGCGGGCAATTTCGTGCCCTTCCAGATCCTGATGGTCCCGGTGCGCGACCTGACGCTGAGCATGGGACTTTATGACACGCGGCTTGGGCTGGTGCTGTTCCATATCGCGTTCCAGACCGGGTTCTGCACGCTGTTCATGCGCAATTTCATCCGCGCCCTGCCGCGCGAGCTGATCGAGGCCGCGCGCGTGGAAGGCGTCAGTGAAATTCGCATCTTCTGGTATGTGGTGCTGCCGCTGATGCGCCCGGCCATCGCCGCCCTTTCGGTGCTGATCTTCACCTTCATCTGGAACGACTATTTCTGGGCCATCGTTTTGACCCAGGGTGTCGAATCCCAGCCGGTGACGGCCGGGATCACGGCCTTCAACAGCCAGTTCCGTGCCGCCTATCACATGATGAGCGCAGGCAGCATCATCGCCGCGCTGCCGCCGGTGATGATGTTCTTCCTCATGCAGAAGCACTTTATCGCAGGCCTTACCCTTGGAGCGGTAAAATGACGAAAATTGCCTTCATCGGGGCGGGGTCCACCGTCTTCATGAAAAACCTCATCGGCGATGCGCTTTTGCGCCCTGCCCTGGCGGATGCGCATATCGCGCTGATGGATATCGACGCGGCCCGCCTGGACGAGAGCGCGCTGGTCGCGCGAAAACTGGTGGCCAGCCTTGGCACGGGCGCGCGCGTCAGCGCCACGACAGACCGCCGCGCCGCGCTGGACGGGGCGGATTTCGTGATCGTGGCGTTCCAGATCGGCGGCTACAAGCCCTGCACCGTGACGGATTTCGAGATACCCAAGGCTTACGGTCTGCGCCAGACCATTGCCGACACGCTGGGCATTGGCGGCATCATGCGCGGGTTGCGCACAGTCCCCCATCTGTGGGCCTTGGCGCAGGACATGCGCGTGCTGTGCCCCGATGCGCTGATGCTGAACTACGTCAACCCCATGGCGATCAACACATGGGCGCTGACCGCGCGCTTCCCCGACATCCGTCAGGTGGGCCTGTGCCATTCGGTGCAGGGCACGGCACTTGAACTGGCGCGCGATCTCGGGCTGGAGGTGGGCGATCTGCGCTACCGCGCGGCAGGCATCAACCATATGGCGTTCTATCTTGATCTGGAGGCGCGCGACGGCAGCGGCTGGCGCGACCTTTATCCCAGCCTGCGCGATGGCTACAGCAAGGGCCGCATCCCGCTGGAAAGCAACTGGAACCCCCGCTGCCCCAATCTGGTGCGCTACGAGGTGATGGACCATTTCGGCTATTTCGTCACGGAATCCTCGGAGCATTTCGCCGAATATGTGCCCTGGTTCATCAAGTCGCACCGGCCTGACCTGATCGAGACGTTCCGCATCCCGCTGGACGAATACCCCAAACGCTGCGAGGAACAGATCGCCGCCTGGGGCGCGCAGGCCGAGGCGTTGAAGACTGCGCCCCGGATCGCGCACACAGCCTCCAACGAATATGCCGCCACGATCATGGACAGCATCGTCACCGGCACGCCCGCTGTCATCTACGGCAATGTCGCAAATCACGGCTACATCCCGCAACTGCCCGCAGGCGCGGCAGTCGAGGTTCCCACGCTGGTCGATGCCAACGGCTTGCAACCCACGGTCGTCGCGGACCTGCCGCCGCATCTCATAGCGCTGATGCGCACCAATCTGAACGTACAGGAATTGACAGTGCAGGCACTACTGCACGAAAATCGCGACCATATCTATCACGCCGCCATGCTGGACCCGCATACCGCATCCGAGCTGGACCTGCGCCGGATCCGCGCGCTGGTCGATGACCTGCTGGCCGCGCATGGCGACTGGCTGCCCGACTGGTGCAGGCATAAGCGCGCGGCCTGATTGCCGCCAACTCTCTATTCGCAACTCAAGGCGTCAAGGACCAACACCTGACATGACAAGACCCCGCCGTTCTGCCGCATCCTATGGAAAGCTCGAGTGCATCTTGCAAGCCGACCGCGGTACCGATCTGGATACTCTGGTCGGCAAGGACACCCGCCCCGTCAAGAGAGAAAGCCGCTGATGACTCAACCAACCTATCCTGACCTGAACGGTGCCTCCGTCTTTATCACCGGGGGCGGGTCCGGCATTGGCGCGGGCCTGACCGAGGCCTTCCTGCATCAGGGCGCGCGTGTGGCTTTCGTGCAGCGCTCGGACGCGTCGGCCTTCTGCGATGCGATGGCTGCGGCAACCGGCAACCGGCCGCTCTTCATCGCTTGCGACATTACTGACCCGGACGCGCTGAATGCCGCCATCGCCGGGGCCAAAGACGCGCATGGCCCGGTGCAGGTGCTGGTCAACAATGCCGCCAATGACCAGCGCCACACCCTAGCCGAGGTGACGCCCGATTTCATGGACTGGGCGCTTGCGATCAATTTCAAATGCTATGTCCACGCCTGTCAGGCTGTGATCCCGGCCATGCAGGCCGCCGGGGGCGGGTCGATCATCAACATCACCTCGATCAGCTACATGATGGGCAATGCGGGCTATCCGATCTACACTGCCGCCAATTCCGCGCTGAACGGGCTGACGCGCAGCCTTGCGCGCGAATTCGGCCCCGACCGAATCCGCGTCAACGCGCTTGCGCCGGGCTGGGTGATGACACCCAAGCAGCTTGAGCAGTGGGTTACGCCCGAAGGGCTGGCCGCGCACATGGCCCGCCAATGCCTGCCCGACACATTGTCGCCCGAAGATATCGCCAGTGGTGTGCTGTTCCTTGCATCCTCCACCAGCCGCGCGATGACGGGGCAGGCGCTGGTCATCGATGGCGGTGTGGTGGTGACAGGATGAGCGGGCTCGACTGGATCGCCGCCGACTGGGGCACATCGCATCTTAGGGTCTGGGGGCTGGCCGGGGACAAGATTATCCGCGACGCCGCATCCGATCAGGGCATGGCACAGCTTGCGCGGACGGATTATGAGGCCGCGTTGCTGGCGCTGGTGAGCGACTGGCTACCCGAGGGCAGGATCACGCAGGTTCTGGCCAGCGGTATGGTCGGGTCGCGGCAGGGATGGGTGGAAGCGCCCTATCGCACCCTGCCATGCCCGCCGCTTGGCGGGGCACTGGCCCTCGCGCCCGTGCGCGATCTGCGGCTGAGCGTGCATGTCGTTCCGGGGTTGAAGCAACACAAACCCGCCGATGTGATGCGCGGCGAGGAGACACAGGTCGCAGGTTATCTGGCCCTTCATCCCAACTGGGACGGGGTGATCTGCCTGCCGGGCACGCATAGCAAATGGGTGCATGTCAGCGCCGGTGAGGTTGTCAGTTTCCAGACCTTCCTGACTGGCGAGATATTCGCGCTGCTGTCGGAACACTCGGTCCTGCGCCATTCGGTTTCGGGCTGGAACGATGCCGGGTTTGCCGACGGTCTGGCGCAGGGCATGGAACGGCCCGAACGTCTGCTGGCGCGGCTCTTTGCCATTCGCGCCGAGGGATTGCTCGATGGTCTGGACCCGGCCACAGCCCGCGCGCGGTTGTCGGGGCTTCTGATCGGGGCCGAACTGGCGGCGGCCAAACCCTACTGGCTGGGCCAGCGCGTCGCGATTCTCGGGGCGGCGGAACTGGCGAAATACTACGCGACTGCGCTGGAAGGCCTGTCCGTGCCGACCACCCTGCATGACCTCACCGAAATCTCCCTTGCAGGGCTTGCAGCCGCGCGCACCCTGCTGCCGGAAGGCCAGCGCCGATGCGTGAACTGATTGCCATTTTGCGCGGGATAACACCGGTTGAGGCCGTGCCCGTGACCCGCGCCCTGATCGGTGCCGGGATCACGAAGATCGAGGTTCCGCTGAATTCTCCCGATCCCCTCGACAGCATATCCGACATGGTCGCCGCGTGTGGCGACGACGCGCTGATCGGTGCTGGCACAGTGCTCGACGTCGCACAGGTCAGGGCCGTGGCGGCCACCGGGGCGCGGATCGTGGTTTCGCCCGATTGTAACCCCGATGTCATCGCGGCCACCATTGCTGCGGGGCTTCTGAGCTACCCAGGCATCTTCACCCCGACCGAGGCCTTTGCCGCCATCCATGCAGGCGCGACCGGATTGAAGCTGTTTCCCGCATCACTGATCGGGGCAGACGGGCTGAAGGCCATGCGCGCCGTGCTGCCCCCCGACTGCCCGGTCTATGCTGTAGGCGGCGTCGGGGCTGACGATTTCGCGCGCTGGCGCAAGGCAGGGGCCACGGGCTTCGGGCTGGGCACGGCGCTTTATGCGCCGGGCATGTCCGCAGACGAGGTCGCCCTGCGCGCGCAAAAGGCCGTCCGGGCATGGGATGGCTGCCAGTGACCCCCGTGAGCGATATCCGCTGCGAGTTGGGCGAGGGCGCGTTCTGGCATCCGCTGCGCGGCGAATTCTTCTGGTTCGACATCACAGGCCGCAGGCTGCATGCGCTGGCGCAGTCATGGGCCTTTGACGACATGGTCTCGGCCATGGGCTGGGTCGACCGTGACCGCGTGATCATCGCCTCCGAAACGCGGCTGATCCTGTTTGATCTGGGCACAGGCACAGGCCGCACCCTGTGCGCGCTCGAGGCCGAGAGCGCCGTCACCCGCTCCAATGACGGCCGCGCCGACCCGCAGGGCGGGTTCTGGATTGGAACGATGGGCAAGCGGGCCGAAAAGGCCGCAGGCAGTATCTGGCGCTGGCACAGGGGCGAATTGCGCAGGCTGTTTGCTGATGTGACCATCCCCAACGCCATCTGCTTTGCCCCCGACGGGCAAAGCGCGTGCTTCACCGACACCCCCACACGTCGCGTGATGCGTGTCGCGCTGGATGCGGATGGCTGGCCCAAAGGCGTGCCGGACTGCTGGCTGGACCTTGGCGCGGATGGCCTGAACCCGGACGGGGCGGTTTTTGACAGCGCGGGCAATTTCTGGGTCGCGCAATGGGGTGCGGGCCGCGTGGCCGCCTACGCCCCTGACGGGCAATTCCTGCGCGCCGTCGCGTTTCCGGCCCCGCATACATCCTGCCCAGCGTTCGGCGGCGCTGGTCTGACCGACCTCTATTGCACCACGGCGCGCGAAGGGCGCAAAAGGCCCACGGCGCGCGACGGCGCGACCTTTAAGGCCCCCGCTATCGGGCAGGGCCAGGCCGAACACCGCATACGTCTGGAGGCATGATGCAGCGCAGTCTGGGTGTCTGCTACTATCCCGAACACTGGCCCGAAAATGTCTGGCCAGAGGATGCCCGCCGCATGGCGGCGGCAGGCCTGACCTGGGTGCGGATCGGCGAATTCGCATGGTCGCGGCTGGAACCGCAACCCGGCAAGCTGGACTTCGACTGGCTGGACCGGGCCATTGGCATCCTTGGCAATGCGGGGCTGAAGGTCGTCCTTGGCACGCCCACGGCCACGCCCCCGCGCTGGATGCTGGCGCGCCACCCCGACATGCTTGCCGTCGATGCCGAGGGCCGCCCGCGCGGCTTCGGGTCGCGCAGGCATTACTGTTTCAGCCACACGGGCTATCTGGAAGACTGCAGGCGCATCGTCACCCTGTTGGCCGAACGCTACGGGCGGAACCCACATGTCGCTGCCTGGCAGACAGATAATGAATATGGCTGTCATGACACGATCCTGAGCTATTCGAATGCGGCGCGCGGGGCGTTTCGCGACTGGCTGGCGCAGAAATACCAAAGCCCGGACGCGCTGAACCGCGCCTGGGGCAATATCTTCTGGTCGATGGAGTATCAGGATTTCGACCAGATCGACCTGCCCAACCTGACCGTCACCGAACCCAACCCCGCCCATGTGATGGATTTCCGCCGCTTCGCCTCTGATCAGGTGGTGGCCTTCAACCGCGCGCAGGTGGATATCCTGCGCCGCCATACGGATGCCCCGATTGCGCATAACTACATGGGCCGGATCACCGAATTCGACCATTACGCGGTCGGGGGCGATCTGGATATCGCAAGCTGGGACAGCTATCCGCTGGGCTTTCTGTCGGACCGGCTGGAAGCGAGCGCCGCGCACAAGGCCCGCTATCTGCGCCAGGGCGACCCGGATTTTCAGGCCTTCCATCATGACCTTTACCGCGCCGTGGGCCGGGGTCGCTGGTGGGTGATGGAGCAGCAACCCGGCCCGGTCAACTGGGCCCCCTACAACCCCGCGCCCCT
>SLQN01000052.1 GCA_007131465.1 Paracoccaceae bacterium | reverse complement strand
ATCGCCCTGGGTGGTGAAATCCACCATGCCCGTCCAGAAGGCCCCTGCACCGATCTCGCCCGGCATCAGGTCGGAGGCGTCGAAGCGGAAGGTGGTTGCATTGAGCAGGATTTCATTCATTGCCCGCAGCGTGTCGGACGCGAACACATCCAGATTGACGCCGCTATGCGGTGTCAGGAAGCCCGATTGTGCCATCCAGACCTCATGCGCGATGGGGGTCTTGAAGAATTCGATCAACCCGCGCGCGGCCGGGCTGTCATTGGTGATGGCAAACAATGTGCCTGCGCCCAGCACTGGATCACCCAGATCGCGTTCGGACGATGACGGGAAGTAGAAGAAGTCATAGTCGAACCCGAATTCCGCACCCTCGGGGAAGAAGGTCGGAATGAAGGAGGCCTGCTTGTGCATGTAGCAGCCCGGCGGAATTGCGAACAGGCCAGCGGGGCTGTCGCGGAAATCCGTGGTTGCAGCCGCTTCCGGTCCGCCCTGTGCCCAGCCTTCCGAGCGGACGAACGTGCCATACATCTCGATCGCTTCCACCACTTCGGGCGAATTGAAGGGCAGGTCGTTGGTGACCCACTGGTCATAGAGTTCGGGCTCGTGCAGGCGCAGCATCATGTCCTCGACCCAGTCGGTCGCGGGCCAGCCCGTCGCCGCACCCGACCCCAGACCGATGCACCACGGCGTGCCGCCGTCATCGACGATCTGTTGAGACAGGGCTTTCAGGTCTTCCAGCGTTTCGGGGATGTCATAGCCGGCTTCCTCGAACTGCTCGGGCGAGTACCAGACCAGCGATTTCACATCGACCTTGTAGAAGAAGCCGAACATCTCGTTCTCGCCATCAGGGCCATCGAAAGAGCCGAGATCAACCCATGACTGGCCTGCGGCGTAGTTTTCGACCATCCAGTCGGCGGTTTCGCTGCCCAGCGGTGTCAGGGCGCCGCGCGCGGCCATGTCAGCGGCCAGACCGGGCTGCGGGAAGACAGCGAGGTTGGGCGCGGAATTCGCCTGAATGGCGATCACGATGTCCTGCTCGAAACTGTCAGAGCCGGAATAGTTGACCGTCGCACCCGTGGCGGCGGCGAAATAGGCGAGAGTGTTCTGGACCATGCGCCCGTCTTCGCCTGTCCAGGGCCCGGTGATGGTGATGGTTTCGCCCGAGAAGTCATGCTCTGCCGAGAAAGCCTCGAAGCTGTCCCAGTTGAAGCCGTCCGTGCCCGGCGCGACAATCAGGTCCTGCGCCTGCGCGCCACCCGCCATGAGTGCAAGCGTGGCCACGCCTGCGTAAAGTCTGGTTTTCATTGTCATCCTCCCAAGGTTGACTTCGTGTTTATGCACAATTCTTTTGCTTGTGCTGATCAGCATCCCAGCAGTTTAGAAATCCATTACTCAAACCGCTTTGGATTGGCGCAGGTTGGAGCAACTTGCATGTTCTGTCAAATCCTTTTCTAAGGAAACCCATGAATTTTAATGCTCTTTTCGCAGGTGCAGAAAAACGCTTCTGAAACAAAGACCTTTCCACCGTCGCCAGAATTTGGTTAGATCAGGCCGGTTCCAACACGGTTTGGCTAAAACATGAGCGTCACCCTGAAACAGCTGGCTGCCTCGCTGGGGCTGTCGCCCACGACAGTCAGCCGCGCGCTCAATGGATTTCCCGAGGTCAATGCCGCCACGCGCGAACGGGTGAAGAAAGCCGCCGAACGCGCGAACTATCACCCCAATACCCGCGCCAAAAGCCTGGCCACGGGCCGCGCGCAGGCGATTGGCCATGTCATTCCCGCCTCGACCAGCCATGAGATCGTGAACCCTATCTTTGCCGATTTCATCGCAGGCGCCGGCGAAATATACAGCCAGTCCGGCTATGAGATGATCCTGCGCGTTGTCGCCGATGATGACGAGGAGCACGCTTATGGTGATCTGATGGCGCGCGGGGCCGTGGACGGGGTGATCGTGCACGGGCCGCGCACCGATGACCGGCGCGTGGCGCTGCTGGCAGAGCTGGGCGTTCCGTTTCTGGTGCATGGACGCACCAGTGCCGCGAACGCGCCCTATTCTTGGCTGGATATCAACAACCAGCGGTCGTTTCGTCGGGCCACGCAGTTCCTGCTGGATTTCGGGCACAGGCGAATCGCTTTGGTCAATGGTCTGGAAGCGATGGATTTCGCCGCCCGCCGACGCGCAGGCTATCTGGAGGCGCTGGCGGAGGCCGGGATTTTGCCTGACCCGCATCTTATGCGGCAGGCCCCGATGACAGAACCATACGGCCACCGCGCCGCGCAGGAAATGATGCAACTGCCCGACCCGCCGACGGCGTTTATGGCGTCCTCTATGATCGTGGCCTATGGGTTGCGGCGCGGATTGTCGGATATGGGGCTGAAACTGGGGCGCGATGTGTCTATCGTGACGCATGACGACGAATTGTCCTATCTGCCCAATGAAGGAGATGTGCCCATGTTCACGGCCACACGATCCTCGGTGCGCGAGGCTGGGCGCCGCGCCGCGCGGATGCTGCTGACACTGGTGACGCAGCCCGGGTCCGGCCCGCTGACCGAATTGATGGAAACTTCGCTGGTGCTGGGCGCATCCACAGGGCCGGCCCGATGAGCGGGATCAGTTTCAAGCGCGCCGATTTCCCGCCTGATTTCCTGTTCGGGGTGGCGACATCGGCCTATCAGATCGAGGGCCATGCCTTCGGGGGTGCGGGGCGCACCCATTGGGATGACTTCGCCGCGACGCCGGGCAATGTGGTGCGCGCCGAGGATGGCGCGCGCGGCTGCGACCATTACCATCGCTGGGCGGAAGATCTGGACCTGATCCGCGACGGGGGTTTTGATATCTACCGCTTTTCCGCGTCCTGGGCGCGGGTCATGCCCGATGGGCGCGGGGCGGTGAATGCGCAAGGCCTCGATTTCTATGACCGGTTGGTGGACGGAATGCTGGCGCGGGGGCTCAGGCCCGCGCTGACGCTGTATCACTGGGAATTGCCATCCGCGCTGGCCGATCTTGGGGGCTGGCGCAACCGCGACATCGCGGGGTGGTTTGCCGATTATGCGCAGGTGCTGTGCGAACGGATCGGCGACCGCGTCTGGTCCGCCGCGCCCATAAACGAGCCGTGGTGCGTGGGCTGGCTGTCGCATTTCCTGGGCCATCATGCGCCGGGCTTGCGCGACATCCGCGCGGCGGCCCGCGCGATGCATCATGTGGGGCTGGCGCATGGGCGCGCGACAGAGGTGATGCGCGGGCTTGGCATGGGCAATCTGGGGGCCGTGTGCAATTTCGAATATGCCCTGCCGCTGACGGACAGCGCCGAGGACCGCGCGGCGGCGACGCTTTATGACGGTATCTATAACCGCTGGTTTCTGGGCGCGATGTTCCAGGGGGAATACCCGGCAGATGTGCTGGACGGGCTTGGCCCGCACATGCCCCGCGGTTGGCAGGACGATATGGCAACGATCTGCCAGCCGCTGGACTGGCTGGGGCTGAATTACTACACCTGCAAGCGCATCGCCCATGCCGATGGCCCCTGGCCGCATCTGTCCGAGCATGTGGGCAATCTGCCGCAAACCCAGATGGGCTGGGAAATCTGCCCCGAGGGGCTGCATCATTTCCTGACCTTCGCGCAAGGATATACAGGCGACCTGCCGCTGTATGTGACCGAAAACGGCATGGCCAATCCCGACCAGCCCGACCAGCCTGACGCCGCGCGCATGGAGTATCTGAACCAGCATCTTGCGCAGGCGCAGCGGGCGATTGCCGAAGGTGTGGCCCTGAAAGGCTATGTCATCTGGTCGCTTCTGGACAATTACGAATGGGCGCTGGGTTATGAGAAACGCTTCGGGCTGGTGCATGTCGATTTCGACAGCTTGCAGCGTCGGCCCAAGGCATCCTATCTGGCCCTGAAACAGGCGCTGGCGCGCGCATGAAAGTGGTACGGACATGACAGCAAATGACAGCCCGGTGCTGGTGGCCGATGTTGGCGGCACGAATACGCGCGTCGCACTGGCGCGCGGGCGGGTTCTGGTGACAGGGTCCACCGCGCGGTTTCGCAATGCCGAGTTTGACGGGCTGGAAGGCGTGTTGCAGGCCTATCTTGCGCGCCATCCGACCCGGCCCGCGCGCGCCGCAATCGCGCTGGCCGGGCCTGTACGCGGGGCCTTCGCGGAGATGACCAATCTGGGCTGGAGCGTGGATGCGGAGGCTCTGGCGCAGGCAACCGGCCTTGGCCAGGTTGCGCTTCTGAACGATTTGCAGGCGCAGGGCCATGCCGTGCCATATCTGCCCGCGACACATCTGCGCATCGTGCGCGCGGGCCAGCGCGAGGATGGCGCGCGGCTGGTGATCGGGCTGGGAACCGGGGTGAACGCAGCGCCCGTCCTGCCTGTGGGGGCAGGCCATGTCGTGCCCGCCGCCGAGGCCGGGCATATCCATCTGCCGCTGCGTGGGCCGCTCGATTACCGGCTGGCGGACTGGCTGACAGCGCGGCGGGGCTTTCCGTCTGTCGAGGATGTGCTGTCGGGTTCCGGGCTGGAGCGGCTGTATGCCTTCCACGCGGCCGAGGCGAAATCGTCGCGCGCGCTGGACGCCGCCGCGATCATGGCGGCGCTGGAGGAGGGGGACGCGCTGGCGCAGGCCGTAGGGCGGCATTATGTGCGGCTTCTGGCGCAGGTGACGGCTGATCTGGCGTTGATCACGTTGCCAGTGGGGGGCATCTTCCTGATCGGCGGTGTCGCGCGGGCGATTGCGCCCTGGCTGGATCGGTTCGGGTTTGATGCGGGCTTTACCGATATGGGCCGGTTCTCGGACACGGTAGCGCGGTTTCCCGTGGCGATCGTGGAGGACGACTTTGCGGCGCTGACCGGCTGTGCGGCTTATCTTTCGGCATAGGCGGCGCGCAGCGGCATGACCCGGCCAATGGCGTTCAGCGCATAGGCGAGCGCCGCAAAGACCGCCACCATTCCGGCCATGTTCAGCGCGACTGCCCCTGCCCCCAGCTCGTCGAGGTTCAGGAACGGATAGGGATAGCGCCCCGTCAGCGCCCCGCGCACCAGCGCATAGACCGCGTACCCCGCAGGCCACAAAAGCCACCACAGCGGCTGACCCCCACGCGGATCGTTGCGGCTGGTTTCCATCAGCCAGAACCACAGCATCAGGGCCGGAAGGATGGAATGCAGCGCCATGTCCACCCACCAGCGCAGCCCGGAAAAGCTGAAATGTTGCGCAAGGATCGTGTGATAGACCAGCCCGACCATGATCATCGACAGGGTCACCATGCTCATCCAGCCGAAGGGCAATCGTCGCCCGGTGGCGGCGATTGTCAGCATGGTCGCTGTCATCAGCAGGTTGGTCAGGATGGTAAAGAACCCCGCCATCGACCACAGCGCCGGGCCAAGGCTTTGCCCGCGCCCCAGCCGCAACCCCAGTTGCACGCCAAGCGCCGCCAGCCCGATCGCGCCGATCAGCCCGGCAGTGATACGATATTTCTGGTCCATCCTGCATCTCGCACTTTCCTGGGAAGAACCTAGGTTGACAGGGGGGCCGGGAAAAGCCTTGCTGCTGGAAATGTGAGGCGGGGCAGGCATGGACTGGCGCGACGAAGGCTTCTTGCTGAGTGTAACGCCACATGGCGAAACCAGTGCCCGGATCGAGGTGTTCACGGGCCTGCACGGACGCCATGCCGGGATCGTGCGCGGCGGCGTGTCGCGGCGCATGGCCCCGGTGCTGCAACCCGGCGCGCAGCTAGACCTTGCCTGGCGCGCGCGTCTGCACGACCATCTGGGCACGTTCACGCCCGAACTGATGCGCGCGCGCGCGGGCCCTGTGCTGGGCGACCGGCTGGCGCTTGCGGCGCTGTCTTCGGCCTGCGCGCTCTGCCGCTATGCGCTGCCTGAACGCATGGCCTATCCGGGGCTTTATGCGGCGAGCGTGGCGATGCTGGACAGTCTGGGCCAGCCCGGCTGGCTGCGCGACTATGCACGCTGGGAACTGGTGTTGCTGGAGGAGACGGGCTTCGGGCTCGATCTCGACCAATGCGCGGTGACAGGGGCACGCGAGGGGCTGGCCTATGTCTCGCCGCGCACCGGGCGGGCGGTGACAGAGGCGGCGGCGGGCGAATTCGCCGCGCGGCTTCTGGTGCTGCCGCAGGCGCTGGTGTCGGATGCGGCGTTTGACCATGTGACAGCGCGTGCTGCGCTGCATCTGAGCGGGCATTTCCTGCACCACTGGCTGGCCGAGGCGATGGGACGTCCCTTGCCGGAGGCGCGCGCGCGATTGGTGGCGGCCTTGGGGTAGGGGGGGGACGAAGGGAGCCCAGAGCGGACGGATAGACCCAATCTCAACGCTTCTCAGATAGCGGCTCGCAGCAACCTTGAATCCGACTTCAGATTTCAGCGAAAAGAATTCGGGTAGCGCAAAACAGCCCATACTACTTCTAGTTAATCAATTCGAATTGCAAGCTCTCTTGCTGTGGTTCTAACACCTGCATAAGGGCGGTGTCAGTAAACCGTGTTGGTGCGAGGGCCTGAAGCGAGCAGCAGCCTGTGGGCGTCCAGGCAGGAGCGGTCTGCATTACTCCGTGCGGCGCGCCAGCGGCCGATATGCTGCAAGGGTCTTTGACGCAGGCCCGCAGAAGGGCCGCATGAAGGCGCGGACCCGGCCGATCAGGGCGTTGACAGTGTGATGAGGTGGCTGCGCGGGTGCGCTTCGTCCCCCGCCCGGCGGTGAGCGCGAAGTGGGGGATGCGCGCGTCCTTCGCGATCCGCTCGCAGGTGACGAAGCCGTCCGTGCAGAGCACCGCGTCGGGCGCCATCACGGGCAGCAGGGCGCCGGAGATCGCCGCCTGGCCCGCGTCGGCGATGCCCTCGAAGGCGCGGTGGCCGGCGCGATCGGTTGCTGCGAGGAGCTTCTTCTCCCAGGCCCGACAGCCCCCTGGAGGCGGTGTCGCCAAACCGCCCCTGCTCCGATGGCAACCTTCGACGATGCCGGCAAGGCTGTCGTCGGCCTCCGGCTTCAAGGCGTTGATGATCGCCATCCGCCAGCGCCAGATGCTGTGACGCGACGCCCCCGGCACCT